>CAYQWD010000296.1:0-4284 GCA_964420955.1 uncultured Paludibacter sp.
TTGGCAAAATAAAACTTACTTTTTCTTCTTCTTCGGCGAGTGTTACAGAATTGTATGAGGTGCGAAACCTCACTAATTTATGCGCATCGGTAGCTACAAGTGTTATACCTTCGTGCATGATATCGAAAAACACACCATTCATCACAGGTCGAAGTTCATCATCGCCCGTACAGAAAAGTGTTTTGTTTATCCCTGCCGAAAGCATTGAAACTTTCATGTTTAAAATGCGGGCTTCTTCAGCAAGTTGTGGCACGCGAGGATACTCATCGCCGTTTTGTCCGACAAAATTATAGGTTCCGTTGGCTGAAGTGATAACCATTGACAGGTTATTGTCATCAACATGAAAAGTGAGTGGTTGTTCTGAAAATTCACGCAGTGTATCCATTAACAACTTTGATGCAACGGCTACTTTTCCCTGACCTTCAGCGCTGTCAACCTCCATTGAAGTTATCAGTGTGGTTTCGATATCGGAAGCAGTCATTGATAAACGTGTTCCGCTGAGATCAAATAGAAAATTATCAAGTATAGGCAGTGAATTTTTACTGTTAATTACTCGACTGATAGCCTGCAAATGGCTCAGTAACTCGGTGCTCGATACAATGAATTTCATATCTTTCTGTATTTATTGTTAGGATTATTTTTCGAAGAACAAATGTAATGATTTTTTTAAATATAACGGCAATTTGATTTTCAAAAATATATATTTTGACCTTAGCAATCAGAAAAACATACTATAGGCTATTTGCTTTAAAATTAATATTTGTTCGTAATTTTGCAAATTATAAACAGAAAGGAATTTTTCGGTTAATAATATGCAACAAACACAGAAAACACTTTCATCAAACATCTTTTCAATTTTTGCAAAGCTTAAATTTCGCGGTTTTGAGATAGTTGAACAATGTTCGTCTGATTCAGGGCGAGATAAAACTCCAACTTGTTAGCTGAGAAAAAATTGAATGAAATACCAATGTGCAAAAAAAAATTGAAATTGAATTTCCATTTATTATTCCCCAATTAATGATTTAGATGGCTTATATAAAAAATTAAAAACTCATGAAAATACTAATTCTTTGTACAGGAAATTCGTGCCGCAGCCAAATGGCTCACGGTTTTTTACAATCGTTTGATGACCGTATCACAGTATGTTCTGCAGGTACCAAAGCATCGGGCAAACTACACCCAAAAGCAGTTGCAGCAATGAAAGATGCTGGAATCGACATTAGCCAACACACCTCCGACTCAGTGAACAAATATCTTGACCAAGAATGGGATTATGTAATAACCGTTTGCGGTGGCGCCGACGAGGATTGTCCTGCATTCTTTGGAACGGTGAAACACCGTTTACATTTAGGTTTCTACGACCCAAGTCATGCAACCGGAACCGATGATTATATTTGGAGTGAATTTATCCGTGTACGCGATGAAATTCACGATAGTTTCCATAAGTTTTTTTTGGAAAATATTAAACCACAGCTTTAAATTTTCAAATTTAAAAAAAACAATCTTCAAATTAAATTTATCTATTATAGTTTCATTAAAAAAACACATAAAGAATTGATACAAAAACACTGAAATTCAAATTAAAATTGAAAGATAATTATTGAATAAATCAATGTTTTTTTGTAGCTTTGCAAACCATATAAAAATGGTATTAAAATGGCAAGAAAAGCGATAAAAACAGCGTTAGTATCTGTTTATCAAAAAAATAACCTCGATGAAATTATTGAGAAGTTACACGCCGATGGTGTAGAATTTATTTCTACCGGCGGAACTAAAACATTTATCGAATCGCTCCATATACCATGTTCTTCAGTTGAAGAATTAACAGGCTATCCTTCAATTCTCGGGGGCAGAGTAAAAACATTGCATCCAAAAATTTTCGGAGGCATATTAACAAGACGTAACAACGAAAGCGATATTGAACAGTTAGCAGAATATGAAATCCCTGAAATTGATTTGATTATAGTTGACCTGTATCCATTTGAAGCCACTGTTGCAGCAGGAGCAGATGAAACCAATATTATCGAAAAAATTGATATTGGAGGAATTTCACTTATACGTGCGGCAGCAAAAAACTTTAAAGATGTAGTAATTGTTGCCTCGCAAGATCAATATGAGCCGCTTTTAAATATAATTTCAGAGCATGGTGCAAACACCAGTATGGAAGAACGCCGCTGGTTTGCCCGCGAAGCATTTGCAGTATCATCACATTACGATACTGCCATTTTTAATTATTTCGATGATGATGCCGGATCGGCATTCAGAGTGAGCCGCAACAATGCAAAAGCGCTCCGTTACGGCGAAAATCCACATCAACGAGGAACTTTTTTTGGCAATTTTGACGACATGTTCGAACAGCTACAAGGAAAAGAAATATCGTATAATAACCTGCTTGACATTGATGCTGCAATAAATCTGATTAACGATTTTGAAGATATTACATTTGCAATACTGAAACATAACAATGCTTGTGGAATTGCTTCCCGACCTAAACTTGTGGATGCTTGGACAGCCGCATTAGCCGGCGATCCCGTGTCGGCATTTGGCGGAGTGCTAATCACAAACGCCATCATCGACAAAGAAACCGCAGCAGAGATGAACAAAATTTTCTTCGAGGTGATTATTGCGCCCGATTATGATTTTGATGCACTTGAAATACTAAGTCAGAAAAAAAACAGAATTATACTGATTTTGAAAAATATTAAACCTGAAAAAGTTCAGTATCGCTCTTTGCTTAACGGAGTTTTGGTACAGGACAGAGATTTACACACTGAAACAGAAGAAGACTTTAAAGTAGTTACAGAAAAAACGCCTACAGAACAGGAAATTGAAGATATGATTTTTGCCAACAAAATTGTAAAACATACCAAATCAAACGCGATAGTACTGGCTAAAAACAAGCAAATGTGTGCAAGTGGCGTAGGTCAAACTTCGAGAGTTGATGCTCTTGAACAAGCTATTGAAAAAGCCAGTTCATTTAATTTCGACCTAATAGGAGCAGTAATGGCTTCAGATGCGTTTTTTCCATTTCCCGATTGTGTTCAAATTGCTTCGGAAGCTGGGATAACAGCCGTCATTCAGCCTGGAGGTTCGCAGAAAGATCAAGAGTCTGTGAACACTTGTAATGAAAAAGGAATATCTATGGTTATGACAGGAATCAGACATTTTAAACATTAGAACAAGGAAACAAAAAGACGAGAAGACCAGAAAACAAAGAGACGAACCCTGACTATCGGGAGAAACTTTTTAAACCATTCAAACTTTTCAAACCATTCAAACCCGAAACAAAATATATAAAACATGGGATTATTTTCATTTACACAGGAAATTGCGATTGATTTGGGCACTGCAAATACCATAATCATTCATAACGATAAAATTGTAGTAGACGAACCATCGGTGGTTGCGCTCGACAAACGTACAGACAAACTTATTGCCATTGGCGAAAAAGCCCGCCAGATGCAGGGTAAGGAAAACGAAGGAATACGCACTGTTAGACCGCTGCGCGATGGCGTAATTGCTGATTTCTATGCTGCCGAACTTATGATCAGGGGAATGATAAAAATGATTCCCTCGAAAAGCCGTTTGTTCACTCCATCATTGAAAATGGTAGTATGTATACCTTCAGGAAGCACCGAGGTTGAAATACGTGCCGTACGTGACTCTTCTGAACATGCTGGCGGTCGTGAAGTCTATATGATTTATGAGCCTATGGCTGCTGCCATCGGTATAGGTATCGATGTAGAAGCTCCAACCGGTTGTATGATTGTGGATATAGGTGGAGGAACAACTGAAATTGCTGTAATTTCGCTTGGTGGTATTGTATCGAACAAATCAATCCGAATTGCCGGCGATGACCTGACACTCGATATTGTTGAGTATATGGGTAGAATGCACAACATTAAAGTGGGTGAACGCACAGCAGAGATGATAAAAATTAACGTTGGTGCAGCTCTTACCGACCTCGAAGATGCGCCGGATGATTACATAGTACATGGACCAAACCGTATGACAGCTCTACCAATGCAGGTTCCTGTTTCATATCAGGAAATTGCGCATTGTCTTGAAAAATCCATTTCGAAAATTGAAGCTGCCATTTTGAGCGCACTTGAACAAACTCCTCCTGAATTGTATGCCGACATAGTTCAGCGCGGCATATATCTTGCAGGCGGTGGTGCATTATTGCGCGGACTCGACAAGCGTTTGACTGACAAAATTAACATTCCATTTTACATTGCCGAAGATCCATTGCACGCAGTGGCTCGCGGAACCGGCATAGCACTG
>CAYQWD010000297.1:0-1482 GCA_964420955.1 uncultured Paludibacter sp.
CCACCTCACAACCATAATCAATGCAAAGCATTGTCATTCAGAGCGTAGTGAAGAATCTCAGATGTTTAGTCGATTAGTAATGATTTTAAATATAAAGCCAATATTTTATAAAATGCCTGAAAATTTGAGATAAAAAAAACGGCTGAATCTTTTTTCAGGATTTCAGCCGGTGTTTATGGAAAGGAGGTTGTATTTAACTAAGTGCCTTAATCGAAAATTTTGGAACTAAACTGTTATATGCTATGAATTATATTGCTATTAATGACGCATTTACAAAATGAGTTTGCCAATAATTAACATGGAGTTTGTTTTGCAAATTAAAAAAAACTCTATTGACAAATTTGGCTTTTAGTACAATTTTTTAAAACTGAACACAATTGAAATATTTACTATTTTTTCAATCTAAACCTGAATTACAAGTTGATCTGCGATTTTATCCATTCGTCCATTGCTTTAGCTGCTCTGCGTCCATCGCCCATAGCCAAAATTACCGTAGCGCCACCGCGAACTATATCGCCACCTGCAAATAACATAGGTATTGAAGTTTGCATGGTTTCCTTATCAACTACAAGTGTACCCCATTTTGTAACTTCGAGTCCGCTTACCGACTGCGGGATTAAAGGATTTGGTGAAACGCCCACACTTACAATTACCTCGTCGACTTCAAAAGTTTCGGTTTGCCCGGGCACTTCTATAGGCGATCGTCGACCAGATTCATCAGGCTCACCAAGTGTCATAACCTGTAGTACCATGTGAGTAACTCTTCCCTGTTCGTTGCCAATATACTCGATCGGATTACGTAAAGTCATAAATTCGATGCCTTCTTCTTTGGCATGTTTCACCTCTTCGATACGCGCTGGCATTTCCTCTTCGGAACGACGGTAAACAATCATCGAACGTTCAGCACCCAGACGTTTTGCAGTTCGCACTGAGTCCATAGCTGTGTTGCCACCTCCGATAATAGCCACTTTTTTACCTTTCAACACCGGCGTATCCGAATCTTCACTCGCGGCATCCATCAGGTTTACACGTGTAAGATATTCGTTGGATGACATTACACCCACGAGATTTTCACCCTTTATATTCATAAAACGTGGCAATCCTGCCCCGCTTCCCACAAACATCCCCACATAACCTTCTTCTTTCAAATCCTCAATGTTGATAGTTTTACCTACAATACAATTGTTAATAAACTTCACACCCATGCTTCGAAGATTGTCTATTTCCACATCTACAATTTTATTGGGTAAGCGAAATTCAGGAATTCCGTATTTCAGAACACCCCCTATCTCGTGCAGCGCTTCGAAAACAGTAACATCGTAACCCATTTTTGCCATATCACCTGCAAACGATAATCCGGCAGGACCTGAACCAACTACCGCCACTTTCATCCCATTTGATGAAGCTATTTCGGGCACGGAAATATTTCCGCTTTCGCGTTCGTAATCGGCAGCAAACCTTTCGAGATGACCAATTGCTACA
>CAYQWD010000297.1:1492-2953 GCA_964420955.1 uncultured Paludibacter sp.
CTTTTTTCATTTTTACGTGAATACAAACCTCTTCACACTGTTTTTCTTGCGGACAAACTCTTCCACAAACTGCAGGCAGCGCAGATGTTTCTTTTAACGTGCGAGCTGCACCTGCGAAATCGCCGATTTCAATCTGTTTGATGAATTTTGGGATATAAATTTCTACCGGACAGCCCTGCATACATGAAGGATCGGCACAATCGATGCATCGCTGTGCTTCTTGCATTGCCAACTCAGGCGTTAATCCAAGGTTTACTTCTTCCTTACGACTTTTACTGCGGTATACCGGATCAAGTTCGGGCATGTGAACCCGCGGTAGGGCTGTTCTATCTTTGGCTTTAATACTTTTGCGTAATTCATCGCGCCAAGGTTGCGATCTTTCTTCGTTAAAATCCATTATTTATTTTGAGTTTCGTGTTTTTGTTTGAGACGATATTAACTTTGCGTGAGATTAACTTCGCTGAAATTACGATTTGTTGAAATTACGATTTGCGTGAGATTGTCTTCCAGTGAGATTATCTTGATTGATAGATTTTTTTTTAATCTTTATTTAAATTGTAAATTATAAATCTTTTTTATTGTAAACAAAATCTATCTTGCACCGCTTTTACATTCCAATTTTTCCATTTCCTCCTTTTCAATATCTCTGTAGCCGCCAAGTCGCATGAGCATCTCATCGAAATCTACTTTATGTGCGTCGAATTCAGGGCCATCAACGCATACAAATTTGGTTTTTCCTCCAACTGAAACTCTGCATGCTCCGCACATTCCGGTTCCATCAACCATTATTGTATTTAATGATGCCATAGTTGGAATTTTGTATTTCATGGTAAGTAAACTTACAAATTTCATCATTATGGCAGGCCCGATAGTTACACACAAATCAACTTTCTCACGATTTATAACCATTTCTACACCATTAGTAACAAGTCCCTTATTCCCATAAGAACCATCATCGGTCATTACGATTACTTCATCGGAATATTCTTTCATTTGTTCCTCCAAAATAATAAGATCTTTTGTACGTGCGGCAAGAACTGTTATTACCCGATTCCCTGCTTGTTTAAGAGCTGCTGCAATAGGCATCATGGGAGCAGTTCCCACACCTCCGCATGCACAAACCACGGTTCCATAATTCTCAATATGAGTAGCTTTTCCCAATGGCCCCACAAGGTCGGTTATATAATCTCCTTCCTTCAAATCGCAAAGTTTTGTGGATGACACCCCCATTTTCTGAACTACGAGCGTTATTGTTCCACGCTGCAAATCGGCATCGGCAATAGTAAGAGGAATCCTCTCGCCTTTTTCACCTACTTTAACCATCACAAAATGACCGGCTTTCCTTGATTTTGCAACGAGAGGCGCTTCAACTTCGAATTTTACTACTTTATCTGAAAAGTATTCTTTTGAAATTATCTTATTCATGGCTTTTTTTAAAATGAGCACAAAAATACAAAAAAT
>CAYQWD010000297.1:2974-4283 GCA_964420955.1 uncultured Paludibacter sp.
CTTAATGTGATATTAGTCATACTTGGTTGTGTGAAGTTAGAAATTCCACATTACAATAGAATTTCAAAAAACTATGGCAATGCACTACCATAGTTGGTAATGAAAGTTAAAAATTGAGTTTACTCCGATAAGTTTTTTATTAACGGTATACCGTCCCGATTCCGAAGCATTTGGACGGCATTGAGTTCAAAATACGAAACTTTCACTTTTCGGAAAGGATACGAATTTAAAAAACAATGTAACAGAAATTATGAATATCTGAATTCAACTGTTTTTTTTTATTGTTTAATTTTAATTAGAAATGCAGGTTTTTATGAAAAAATTTATTCGGTATAAAAAAGAATCACTTTCTCAACAGACTTACGGCAAACTTCACAAAATGTTCGGGCTTCGTTTGTACGCATTCTACAATCGTAAGCCGGCCGATACATTCCTTTTGTTAGATACCCTCCGCCTTCGAATACTCCTGTTTTTGAAGTAAATTCATCGGTAACCGGTGTAGGCACTGGAATGTTAGAATTCAAAATATTTTTCCATTTAATATCGAAGTTTACCAATGAAGTGATATTGGGCTCCCATGGTTCCTGTTTTATATCGTACATGGCATCAAGCACATCGGCTCCATCGCGAAAATATTCATCAGCCAGACCGGCAAATGAATGTCCGAACTCGTGCACAATCACTTCATCTTTGGCTTTCTTGCTTCCTGCCGATGCAAGAGCATAAAAATTATATATTCCACCACCGCCGTATTCGGGTGTATTGGCAAGTATATAAATTGCATCGTAGGGCACAAGCGAGGCATAATCGCGAATAGTGAAAACATTTGGCGAAGTCAGATATCGTGGCTCGTAAAAGGTATAATAGTGCGAACCAACGGCCGTTTTTTTCCAATCGTTTTTGTGTGGCATCGATATACCTTTCTCAACTGAAACTGCTCCGACTGCATACACATTTATCCGGTTACGAAAACTTTTAAAAGGTTCATGTGTAAAAATACTTTCGGCAAGTTTACGGGCATCCATATAAAACTTATTCATTTCTTTTTCTGTATAACCATCGGCAATTACAGCAATATCCACAGCATGGTGGGGCAAATTATTTTTAAATATTTCCTTCACCTGCGCCTCCACAGCAGGTTTATTGACAATCATTTTATCGTGTGGCGAGAAACTGAATTGCAGCAAATTTTCCCATTTCTGAATATCAAGTCTTTTATCTATCGAAACTTTGACGGACTTTATTGGATATGGAAATTGCACGGACTGTTCGAAACATTTGTTCACTTTTTTTGCTTCTGCTGTTGTTT
>CAYQWD010000298.1:0-227 GCA_964420955.1 uncultured Paludibacter sp.
CCCCCCCGATTGAAATAGGTGGTTACGAACAGAGCACACCTCCGGTGTGGAGGCTTTTTGAAAAATGATATAAACTAATTTATAGCACCTGCACATTGAAACAACTTCAATATTATTGACTTTTAAAAAGTGCGTGCAATTGGCGTGCACGCATAAAAAAACCACCTACGATATTTCGTAAGTGGTTGATTACTGAGTGACCACGGCAGGATTCTAACCTGCAACCT
>CAYQWD010000298.1:237-4282 GCA_964420955.1 uncultured Paludibacter sp.
GTAGTCAGATGCTCTATACAGTTGAGCTACGTAGCCGTTTTGCGGGTACAAAGATACTGCAATTTTCGGGTTAGACAAAAAATTTTGAACAAAAAAATGCAACAATTTATACAGTAAAACTTATCCACCTTCACACCAAAGCAAAATCAAGTTGCTTTTTATCGAGATTGGCACGCGCCACACGCACTGTTATTTCATCGCCCAACTGATATTTACGTCCGTATCTTCTTCCAAGCAGGCAGTAGTTTTTTTCATCAAACACGTAATAATCATCGTCTAATTCACGAATCGGAATCATACCTTCGCATTTGTTCGATACAATTTCCACATAAACTCCCCATTCAGTTACGCCTGAAATTACACCATCGAAAGTCTGCCCTATGTGAGCCGACATAAATTCCACCTGTTTGTATTTTATCGAAGCACGTTCGGCATTCGAGGCAAGCTGTTCCATATCGCTGCTGTGGCGACATAAATCTTCGTATTCCGTTCTGTTTACACTCTTGCCTCCTGCAGCATAATGATGCAGTAAGCGATGCACCATCATATCGGGATAACGGCGAATGGGCGAAGTAAAGTGGGTATAGTATTCGAAAGCAAGCCCGTAATGTCCTAGATTTTCTGTTGAGTATTCGGCTTTTGCCATTGCCCGAACAGCAAGTGTTTCGATCAAATCCTGTTCCTTTTTACCCTGAACCTCATCAAGCAGATGATTAATTGAGGATGAAATTGCAGTATTTTTACCGCTTGTTCGCAGATTGTAGCCAAAACGTTTGATAAACTGCGCGAAGTTTTGGAGTTTATCCGGATTTGGCAAGTCGTGTATGCGATAAACAAAAGTCTTAGCCTTCTGTCCTTTACCCGGTTTACCAATATGCGTTGCCACAGTTTTGTTTGCCAGCAGCATAAATTCCTCAATCAGTTTATTGGCATCTTTCTGTTCTTTAAAAAATACCGAAACCGGTTTCCCTTTTTCATCAATCTCGAATCGAACTTCGACACGGTCGAAAGCGATTGCACCATCTGTAAAACGCTTCGAGCGTAGAATTTTTGCCAGTCTGTCGAGTGTCAGCAATTCGTCTTTAAGATCGCCTTCGCCGGTTTCAAGAACGGTTTGAGCTTCTTCGTAAGTAAATCTGCGCCTGCTGCAAATAACGGTTTTTGCAATTTCGTAATGCAGAACATCGGCTTTGTGGTTCATTTTAAAAATAACCGAATAAGTGAGCTTATCCTCGAAAGGACGGAGCGAACAAATTCCGTTTGATAAATGCTCAGGAAGCATTGGCACTGTACGATCGACTAAATAAACCGAAGTAGCCCTTAATTTTCCTTCCTGCTCGATGATACTGTCGGGGCGTACATAATGTGTAACATCGGCAATATGAACACCAACCTCCCAGAATCCATCAGTCGTTTTGCGAATCGACAGTGCATCATCAAAGTCTTTTGCATCGCGCGGGTCGATTGTGAAAGTTGGAACATTCCTGAAATCGATGCGGCGCGAAATTTCATCGGGAGTAATACCGGCATCAATTTTGTTGGCTACTTCCTCAACTTCTTTGGGATATTTATACGGTAATCCAAACTCGGCGAGAATTGCATGCATTTCGGCATTGTTATCACCTTTTTCGCCCAGCACATCAATCACTTCGCCAACCGGATTTTTAAGATTTGGTTCCCAGCCCGATAGCTTTACAACTGCTTTCTGACCATCTTTTCCGCCATTCAGTTTGTTACGGGGTATAAAAATATCGTTGGTCAGCGATTTATTATCGGAAATCAGAAATGCAAAATTTTCGGAAACCTGCAATATTCCTACAAAAGTATCTTTGGCTCTGCTGATTACTTCCACTACTTCGCCTTCAGGCTGCTGTCCTTTGCGACGTGCGTATAAAAAAACTTTAACTTTATCTCTCAGAAAAGCATGATTTGTTTTTCGTTCCGGAATAAAAACCGGCTCGCCACCATCATCGGGTATTAAATAGGTTTTCACGCCCTGACGATCAATTGTTCCTGTAATGTAACCGCCGCGTGAATTGAGCTTAAACTTACCGCGCGAAATTTCAACCAGAAATTCTTCCGAATATAATTCGTACAGCAATTCATTCACAAAAATGCGCTGCGATTCGGCATTGATGCCCACAAGCGCTGAAATTTGTTTGTAATTATAGGTTTTCTGCGGATTTTCATTAAAAATATTGATAATGTTTCGCAGTAATTCTGCTTTGCGTATTTTAGTAATGGGCGCTCTGCCCGATTTTCGTTTCGACACGATATTTTGAGTTTGTAAAGTTTGTAAAGTTTGTAAAGTTTCAGGGCATCAGGGTTTCAGGTTTCCCGTAACTGTCATCTTGTAACTTATTTTTTTCCTACAAAAAACAAAGATACGCAAAAGCATCAAAAATGTTTCAATCACTTCCAATAGATTATCTGGAATTTATTCGTAATTTTACATTTTTGTACCAAAAAGATATTTACTGGCATACAATTGCCAATATTACTGTAGATGAAAAAAAAAATTGCATTTATTATTAATCCAAAATCGGGAACAATTGACAAAAAAGAATTGCCTGATATTATCGGTGAAGAAATTGATACTACACAATATGAACCTGTAGTGGAATTCACAAAATATCGAGGTAATGGCAGTGAATTGACTGTTTCATTTGTGAAAACAGGTTACTATGCAGTTATAGCCGTAGGTGGCGATGGCACTGTCAACGAAATTGCGCAGGAACTTCGCCACTCCGAAACTGCACTGGGAATTATTCCGATTGGATCCGGCAATGGTTTGGCGCGGCACTTGAATATTCCGATGAGTTTCAGAAAAGCAATTCAGGCGCTGAACCATTCGGAAATTATCAATATAGATTATGGACTTGTAAACGAACATCCGTTTTTCTGCACCTGCGGAACGGGATTTGATGCTTATGTGAGTCTTGAATTTGCCAAAGGACAGAAACGGGGTATCATGGCATATATCGAAAAAATGATTACCGGTTATTTCAGCTATAAACCCCAGAATTATCATTTGCAGGCTGAAGGTATCGATTTGAAATCGAAAGCATTCGTTCTTACTTTTGCCAATGCCTCTCAGTGGGGCAACAATGCCTACATTGCACCACAGGCAAGTGTGCAGGATGGTATGCTCGATATTTCGGTAATGAGTAATTTTCCGGTCATTGCCCTGCCTTCCATAGCACTCCAGCTTTTCACAAAAACAATCGACAAAGATTTGTTTATGACTACGTTAAGAGCCCGTGAAATTAAACTTATTCGGGAAGAAAGCGGTCCGTTTCACTATGATGGTGAACCATACGAAGAAGGAAAGGAAATTAATGTAAAAATTGTGCCGGAAGGGTTGAAAGTATTGGTAAAAAAAAGGTATTGAAAGTTCAATAAAGAAAATAACTGTTTATTTTTGTGGCTCGGGATATTTTGTATCGCCCACTACATCCGTTAAATCCACATTATTCCAATCGAAATCTTCAACATCTCTGACTTTTTTTCCAAGATACTCACAATGGCAATACAAACCTGTTACCGGTTTATTTCGAAAATCCTTTTCAGCCAATTTTGAAAACCTGCCTACTATAGGATTTGACATACCTGCTTCAATACATTGAAATCCCAACGAAGGTGAGAATAATGTTTTTAATGCTATATCGCTAAACTGAAAAAAATGCCAAGGCCTTTCGTGTGATAAATATGAAAAGTGTGTTTCGACAAAAACAATTCCTCCTGTTTTTAAAAGTTTGGCTATTTCAGTAGCTACTATCCACGGCATTGCAAAATGCTCAAAACAAGCACTGGAATAAATAAGGTCAAATTTTTCCTCATTTTTAAAATATGATGATAGTTTATGTGCATCGCCTACTACATCTACGTTCTTGCCCGGATAAAAATCAAAACCAACATATTGTGCCTTTGAAAACCTTTTTCGCGCATTGGATTCTCCGGTAACCTCCCTGCTGCCAATTTCCAAAATTCGGCTTATAGGTCAAAATGGTTGTTAAAAACCTTGTAATAAACTGAAATACATATC
>CAYQWD010000299.1:0-4281 GCA_964420955.1 uncultured Paludibacter sp.
AACTTCCTGTACCAAGCCATAAAGTTCTGAAGTGGAGGCTTGATAAATTCGGGTTTTTTCAACCAAACCTAACAAACGTACAGCTTCAAGTAGCCGTAAAGTTCCAATACCATCGGCATTAGCAGTATATTCAGGTGTATCGAAACTGACTTTAACATGGCTCATGGCTGCCAGATTGTAAATTTCATCAGGTTGAGTTTCCTGTATAATTCGGGTTAGATTCATCGAATCTGTTAAATCACCATAATGTAAAACAAGATTCCTGTTTGTAACGTGTGGATCTTGATAGAGGTGGTCAATTCTGTCAGTATTGAATAGTGAAGATCTGCGTTTAATGCCATGTACTAAATATCCTTTTTTTAGTAACAACTCTGCAAGATAGGCGCCATCCTGACCTGTTATACCAGTTATTAATGCTACTTTATTCATTATATTAAATAGGTTTCAAAAATAATAAATGAGAAGTGATAGCACTAAATATTTTAGCATTCTGACTTCTCATTAAATAATAAATTAATTTTTTCTATTACAAATCTTTATCATCCTGGTAATACTTGTGGTAATCAGCCATTTCTTTACGTTTTCGTTTTGAAGTATAGCCGTAGGTATAACCACCATAAGCGTATCCATAACCGTAACCATAATTATTACTTCTGGAATAATAACTTGAATAATATGAAGTTACATCGAGTGAAATATCGTTAATTACAGTGTACATGTTAGGAATATTATCAAGTTTTAATTGTGCAGTTAGTTTTTTGTAGAACGATTTATTGGTTTTTTCGTTTCGTACAATAAACAAGTTTACATCAGATTGCATAGCCAGTGCATAAGCATCAGCCACAATACCAATGGGGCTTGTATCCACAATTATATAATCATAGCGCGAACGTAATTCACGAAACATATCGACAAGTAATTCAGAACGAATTAATTCACCACAATTTGGAGGAACTGCACCTGATGGAATAAAATCGAAATCAACATCGGGCATTTTAATAATTATATCATCGAGCGTACACTCATTTATTAGAAAATTAGTAACTCCGCTTGTTTGCTGAATATTGAAACGCTGAATAATGGAGGGTTTACGAATATCCATATCCACAAGAACTGTTTTAGAACTTGCCATACCGTAAATACAAGCGAGATTTGTACAGAAATAAGTTTTTCCATCGCCAGATTCGCCGGAAGTAACCATAATCATTATGTTTTTCTTTCTCTGTGCAATAAATTCTACACGCGTTCTGATTACGCGGAACATTTCAGTAAATGCCGAACGGGGATTTTTAGCTACCAGCAATGGATCGCTGCTGTTTGTATGACGAACCATGCCAATGAGCTGGAATGGTGAATTTTTTATTACGTCTTTTACAGAATGTATGGTATTATTCAGCAGTTCAATCAGAACTACAATAACGCCAGGAATAATCAATCCAAGGGCAAAGAAAATAAGAGTAGTTTTTGTTCTTTTATCAGAGTTTGTTTCACCTTTTGTTCTTGCTTTGTCCAGAATTTGGTTATCGGGTGTATTGGATGCTTTTAATATTTGGGCTTCTGCTCTTTTTTGCAGGAAAAAAGTATAATAGCTATCGTCCATTTTGTATTTTCTGTCAATACCAGACAATTCAACTTCAATTTGAGGCAAGCGCCTAATATCCTGCCGTACTTTGGAATACCTGTTGTTGATATCATTTCTTTCAATTTCGAGCGCTACTTTCATGTTTTTTACCACCTCGTTAATAGCCACTTTTATGTTTTCAATTTCTCGGGTGTATTTGGCGTAAAACATATTTTTTTCTGTAACCTCACTGCGTTTAACATGGAGTTCATTAATTTGCTGTACAAGCGCCATAAGCATCGGTTCATTTAAACCTAAACCCGATGGAGCAACAACAGTTCCGTCTTCCATATTTGTTTTTAAGTACTTGGAAAGATAATCAAGGTAATTTTCTTTCAATTTAATATTTGACATTTCGGTATCATATCCGGTTGCCCTGCCTATTAATTCGGTTGAATGACTTGATACATCAACTATCTGATTCCGTTGACGGAAGCTTGTCATTTCATCTTTTGAAACTTCAAGCGATTTGGAAACATTACTCAATTGATTATCGATAAACTCCATAGTTCTTATGGCTACAATATTTTTCTTATCAAGATTGTCGGCTAAATATGTATTAAACAGAGCATTCAGAAAGTCAATATCTCTTTCTGGTGTTTCACTATCCAATCCAATTTCGATAACGTTAGAATTGTCGACCCTTGGAACAAAGCGAAGCCTTGAAGTAAATTCCATTACAAGCGATGCGTTGCTTCTGAAGCGAAAATAAATATCTCTTTTTTCGTTTAGTGTATAATTCTTCGAAACTGAAATAAAAAACAGGTTATGCTGAATTGTCTGACCAAATTTTGCAGAGATTTCAAAGTCTTCATACATTTTATTATCCTCAGCGGTAATTTTGAAAGTTCCGTTAGGGTTAATGCTCATTTTGAAAAAAATATTGTAAGCATCGGGGGCAATATAGTCAGCCTTGATAAAAATAGGTGAATTTTTGTACAAATTTCTTGTTTTGAAATTGCCCTGTGATATATAGTCGATGTAGAAATTAGGCAAGCTATCGAACACTTTGGTAATAAGGTCATTTGAACGTAATATAATTATCTGGTTATTTATGTTACGCATACCATCATCTACTTTAAAACCCTCCATAAGCGCCTGAGTTCCGGTGTAATTCGACTTATTTTCATTAATAATTAATGTACCGGACGAGTAGTAAGTTGGTATAAATTTGCGGTTTTGAAGATATGCTATACCAAGTGAAAGAATTAATCCGATTACGAAGAGATACCAGTAATGAAAAAAAATACTTAACCATTCTTTATAGTCAAAACTTGATTCTTCTTCGGTAAATGGTTTTTCGTTATTTATGGCTTCCAGATTTTTTTTATTTATTTCCATGAGTAAAAATTAGTTTTCGAAAATTAAAAAAACGATGATTAAAATTTACTGTAATATAAAACTTGTATTAAGAACGTAATAGAAGTAGTTATTGTTCCAATAAATCCATTATAACTTGAAACTTTGTAGAAACTCGCTGGTTCTCGCTGTACGTAAATTATATCGTTTGGATAAATATAATAGTATTTTGAATCGATAATACTTTTAGGTCTGATATCGAACTGAAGCGTTTCTACTCTGCCGTTTTCAGTTTCTCTTAAAATTCTTACGCGTTTTGGGTCGCCGGTATGGCTTAATAATCCCGACATGGAAAGCGCTTGAAATATTGTAAGTTTTTCCTTGTAAATGGGAAAAACCCCGTTTGTGGCTTCTCCTATAATTGTGAATGTTTTATTGGCTATACTTAACTTGATACTTGCATCAGGAATAAGTTCTTTAAATTTTTCTTCTACTACCCGTTCAGCTTCATTTAATGTTAATCCTTTTACTTTAATATTTCGAATGAAGGGTAAATCAATAGTTCCATCGGGGAAAACTCTGTATGAATTTACATATTGACCGGTAGATCCGGTTTCACTGCTTATAAGTTTTGATGTAATTTCATCCGAAGTTAGTAACCGATAAATAATTTCATCGTTTACTTTAATTTTATAGGGTATGTACTCTACCTTTTCATATTTTGGCAGAAAAATATTATTTTCCTGCAATAATCCTACGCTTTGATAATTGTAACATGAAGTAAATGTAAAAATTATCAGTACAAGTGATATAAATTGAATTTTTTTTAACATAACTTTTATTGTGATAAGCATTTACTTTATTCATTCAAGATTAAACAGCGATTTAAAAATTATTGTTCCGAATGATATTGTGGATAAAACAGTAGCAAAAAGGCTGGTAAGGTTTGATACACTATAAAACTGTTCATCAACTGTTTGAATATATATCACATCGTTGGGTTCTATATAAAAAAATTCTGAATGAATTATGTCAGCGCTTCTTATATCAAAAATTTTTACTTCAGTTCCGCTTTTAGTTTCTCTTATTATTCGTACTTTACTTCTGTCACCATAAAGTTCAATATTTCCAGCCATTGCCAGCGCCTGAAAAATATTTATTTTTTCTCTTGGTATAGGAAAATAACCAGCCTTTCCGCTACCCAGAACACTGAAATAACGCTGTACAATTTTCATTTCTACAGTGCTGAAACGGTAATATGGCTCTATTTCTTTTTCGAGTTTTAATGTTGCATCCCTAACAGACATTCCTTCGATGTAAACCTTACCAAGCATCGGAAAATTAATTGTTCCATCTTCCTG
>CAYQWD010000300.1:0-4272 GCA_964420955.1 uncultured Paludibacter sp.
TAAAAGCGGCTAAAAGACGGTGCTCAATTTTTGCCTCAATTACTTTTGCATGTTCGCGAAGTTTGTCTTCTTCTTGACGGGTTTCGGCAATAATCTCGTTGAGTTCGCCTTTTTTCTGTTCTAAATCAAGTGAGCGTTCGTTCAGAGTTTCTGTGGCGCTTTGCGATTCCGCCAGTTTTGCGTCTTTTGAAGCAGTAAATTCACGAATTCGTTTTTCGCAAAGTTCAATCTCTAAGGTAAGAAATTCAATTTCCTTTGATAGAAAATCGAATTCGCGATTATTTCTTACGTTTTCCTGTTGTTCTTTGTAATGTGTAATTTTAATTTTTGCTTCTTCTATTTCGTTTTTCTTGTCTGAAATAGATTTTTGAATTTCGCCAATTTCGTTTTGGAAATGGCTCTGACGTGTATTAAGACCAATAATTTCGTCTTCAAGATCCTGAACTTCGAGTGGTAATTCACCGCGAAGGGTTTTTATTTCATCGATTTTTGAAACCACTTTCTGTAGTTCATATAAAGCTTTGAGTTTTTCTTCAACGGTAATTTCTTTTTCTGCTTTTTGTTCTGTAGCCATACTGATTACAAGTAATTTACTGGGTTTGTATTTGTTTCTGAAATTCGGACTGCAAATGTAGGCATTTTTTTTGTAATTATTTCATAAAAAATCTGTTTTGTGAACTGTTCGCTCTCAAAATGACCTATATCCGCTAAAACGATGCGATTTTCAGCTTCAATAAAATCGTGATATTTTACATCGGCGGTTATATATATTTCGGCATTGGCTATAATGGCATATTTTAACAAGGAAATTCCCGAACCGCCGCATAAAGCAATCTTTCGAACTTTTCTGCCAGTCAGTTTTGTATGCCTAATTAAATTACAATTAAATACTGATTTGATTTTTTTCAGCAATTCTTCTTCATTTTCCTCATTTTCAAGTTCGCCTATAATTCCTGCACCGGCTTGATTCCACTCGTTGTGCAATGGAATAATATCATAAGCAACTTCCTCGTATGGATGTGCTGAAAGCAATGCATTGATAATTTTTGATTTTAAAATAAGTGGAAAAATCATTTCTAACCGAACTTCTGGTTCAGTGTGCAATTCATTGAGGTTACCTACAAAGGGGTGAGCATTGTCTAAACCTCGAAAGGTTCCGAATCCATCGCTGCTAAAACTACAGGAATCATAATTTCCAATTTTGCCCGCACCAGCTTCGAACAGGGCTTCTCGAACTTTATATATATGCAATTTAGGCACAAAAGTAACCAGTTTGCATAAAGAATCAGAGAGAGGTTGAAGCACTTTCATATTTTTTAGTCCAAGCATAGCCCCCATCCTGAAACTGACACCGTTCGGTGCATTATCTATGTTTGTATGTGCGGCATAAACAGCAATTTCATTTTTAATTGCCATTAAAATGGTTCGCTGTAAAGCATTTTCGAGTGTTATGCGTTTTAAACTATTAAAATGATGTGAAATAATCAAATTGCATTGTTTTGAAACAGCTTCAGCGATAACATTTTCTGTTACATCGATACAAATCAGCACACCTTTCACTTTGGCTTCAGGATTTCCAACAAGCAAACCTGTATTATCGTAACTTTCCTGCAAACCTGGTGGTGCAACTTGTTCAATCCATTGAGCTACTTCCTTTACTAACATTTTGTTTGGTTTTTCAGATCGCAGCTATTCTTTATTTTCGGCATTTTCAGGCTGGCTTCCCTCCTCGCCTTTTTCTTCTTCGGAGAAATCAGTTATTCCTTTAGAAATAAGTATATTATACCAGTTTATAAGTTTACGTATATCGCTCGGATAAACTCTCTCCCTGTCATAATCCGGTAAAATTTCTGCCATAAATTTTCTCAAGACATTATTATCTGCTTTTAAATCTATCTGGCAAATAGTTCCATTTTCAAACGTTTTTAACTTTTCAAACGCTTCGGCAAGCTTAATTTCGCCTGTATCGGTAAAAATTGATATATCAGCCAATGAAACTACTTTATCTTTTGAGAAAGTTGGTATTCGTTTACCATCGGCAATCGACTCAACAATCAACATATTTTTTCCTTGCGAAACCAGCTTAAAAAGACCTGGTTTACCACTTATCGACAAAATTTTTTTCAACATAAATTTTAAATAAGTATTTGATTTGTTTATTTTATAATTCAGTAATAATTGTTTTTAATTATGGTGCATAAATCTTGATAAATCCTTTAAGCTGATCCTGCCTTCATATATAGCTTTACCAATAATTACTGCTGGAATTCCTGCTTGGTTTAATTGTTCAAGATCGAAAATTGAACTTACACCACCCGAAGCAATTAAATATAAATGGGGTAATTTCTGTAACATATTTTTGTAAAGTTCAACCGAAGGTCCCTCGAGCATGCCATCTTTGGAAATATCAGTGCAAATTACTTTTTTAATTCCTTGTTGTAAATATTTATCGACAAAGGGTATCAATTCGATTTTGGTAGTTTCAAGCCAGCCATTAACTGCAATGTTTCCGAATTTGGTATCAGCGCCCAGAATTATTTTATCACCTCCGTATTTTTTTATCCATTCTCCGAAAATTTCAGGCTTTTGTACTGCTATACTGCCACCTGTTATCATCGATGCGCCACACTCAAAAGCAATCCGAAGATCTTCATCAGATTTGATGCCTCCTCCAAAATCAACGATAAGTTTTGTTTTAGATGTAATTGTTTCAAGCGTTTTGTAATTAATAATATGCTGTGCCTTAGCTCCGTCTAAATCCACTAAATGTAAACGCTGAATACCTTCATCTTCGAACATTCGTGCAACTTCAAGCGGATTTTCGTTATAAACTGTTTTTTGAGCATAATCTCCTTGTGAAAGTCTGACACATTTGCCACCTATAATATCTATTGCTGGTATTATTTCAATCATTTTTTTACTCAGATTTGTAATATGCAAAATTACTAAAAAAAATGAACTATGAGAATGCAACATAAAGTATTTTATGAAACTGATTCTCTCATGTCCCATACCTGGTGGGAAAGTAATTATATAATATCACTTCTTACCGACTAAACATCTGAGATTCTTCACTACGCTCTGAATGACAATGCTTTGTATTGGTTATGGTTGGGATGAGGTAGGTTGGCGGCGAAGCCGCCAACCTACCTCATCCCAGAAACTTAACTTATTGATTGTCTGTCATTCCGAACATAGTGAGGAATCTAACAAGCTAAAAAAATTAATTCAAAACTATTTTTTATAGGTCAGTAATTATAAAATATTTTGATCAGCGAAGAAAACTGAATTATCAATATTCAAATGATTTAAAATCTTTCATTAGTAGTTTTAAACCTCTTCAACTGAAATTAATTTCATTAAGAGAAGTTCTATATTAACAAATCTTAATTAAATTAATCAACTTGCGATATGATAGAGATAATTTTGTAACTTCGTTGTGAAATTTTTTGATGGAATGATTTCGAGTCTATGTTCTGAATATTGTTATCACTAACTACTTCAAAATGCATTATTTGCGGTTAATACGTTATAAAAATCTTTTTTTTATCGCATTTATTCAGCTTATTATAAATTATGCGATTATTGTACCGATAATGCAAAAATATGGTTTTGAGACCGGACAACCTTTTTTTATTGTTGCTTTGCTGATAATTGCAACTGTATTTACGGCAGCAGGTGGATATGCTGTGAACGATTATTTTGATGTGAAAATTGACGCCATTAACAAACCTGAAAAACAAATAGTTGGTAAACATATTACCCGCAGTAGAGCAGCTTTAGTACATCAAATTTTTACGATTACAGGTACTTTAGCTGGATTAACACTTGCCTATTATCTTCGCAATTTTACGCTTGGGTTTATTTTTATTGCAGTGCCAGGGTTACTTTGGTTTTATTCTGCAAGTTATAAACGACAATTTTTATCGGGGAATTTAATTGTAGCAGTTCTCGCGGGATTGACCATTCTTATAGTTGGGCTAACTGCTATTGCTTTTCTAAAAAAATGCTATGGTACATTTATATTGGAAACTGCGATTCCTTCCGAAATTTACACTTGGACAGGCGGGTTTGCTTTTTTCTCCTTTCTTTTCACATTGATTAGAGAAATTGTAAAAGATATTGAAGATGAAAAAGGCGATCGTGAATATGAATGTCGGACCATGCCAATTGTATGGGGAATTTCAAGTTCGAAAATTGCAATTTATTGCCTGATAATAATTGCAAATTTGGCTTTATATTTGATTAATGAGTTTTTTATCCCCTTTGAAG
>CAYQWD010000301.1:0-4242 GCA_964420955.1 uncultured Paludibacter sp.
CTGCTCAACACGCACCAGACTATTGTTTTCCTAACCGACTGGAAGCAATCGCTGCTTTAAATTGTGCGCAAAAAAATAATCCTGCTGATGCTAAAGCGCCTTATTATTTGGGAAACCTTTGGTACGACAAACGACAATATTCTGACGCCATTGCTTGCTGGGAAAAATCTGTGCAAATTGATGACACATTCCCTACAGTTTTGCGTAATCTTTCGTTGGCTTATTTCAACAAACTACAACAAACCGAAAAAGCTGTTGAATACCTTGAAAAAGCATTCTCACTTGACACAACTGATGCCCGTATTTTGATGGAGTTGGATCAATTGTACAAACGTCTGTGTCGTCCTCATGCCGAACGTTTGTCATTTTTGGATAAACATTTTGATTTGGTGGTACAACGCGATGATGTTTATTTGGAATATGTAACTTTGTGTAATCAACTCGGGAATTACCAGAAAGCTATTGAATTAATTGACAAACGCATTTTCCATCCATGGGAAGGAGGCGAAGGAAAAGTTCCGGCACAATATCAGTTGGCGCGGATTGAATTGGCAAAGCAACATATTGCAAAAAAAGAATACGAACAAGCCGTTCAATATCTGAATGAATGCCTTTCTTATCCACATAATCTGGGCGAAGGAAAGTTACATGGTGCACAAGAAAACGATTTCCACTACTGGTTGGGTTGTGCCTACGAAGGATTAGGTAATACTGAAAAGGCAAAAGCATACTGGGAATTGGCAAAAAATGGAAATACTGAACCTGCTGCTGCGATATTTTATAACGACCAAAAACCCGATAAAATTTTCTATCAGGGAATGGCTTTTCTTAAACTGAACAGAAAAGATGAAGCTGAAAAACGTTTCGACAGATTGATTTCTTATGGCAGGGAACATTTTAACGATGAGGTAAAAATGGATTATTTTGCAGTATCACTTCCCGATTTATTGGTTTGGGAAGATAATCTGACCATTCGCAACAAAACTCACTGCTCCTACCTTCAGGGTCTGGGGTATTTTGGAAAACAAAATTTTCTGAAATCTTACGAATTTCTTACACAAGCTGCAAAACAAGATATTAATCATCAAGGAATTCAGACACATTTGAATTTGTTAAATAATAATTTTTAGAAAAAATGAAAAAACACATTATTACTCCCTTAATAATTTTTTTAATGTTATTGCATTTAAAACTAAATGCACAGATTCATTACAAAATTGATGCAACTTCATCAAAAGCAGAAATTAAACGGGGTCATCTTGATTTGGGAGGTTCGAACCCCAAAGGCGATATGATTAGCGTTAACAGTTTCTATATCGAGCGAAACGGGAAACCGTTTATTCCGGTAATAGGTGAATTTCACTACAGTCGTTACCCAAATCAATACTGGAACGAGCAGATAAAAAAAATGAAGGCAGGAGGAATAACAATTGTTGCTACTTATGTTTTCTGGAATTTACATGAGTTTAAAGAAGGGAAATTCAATTGGATCGATGATTTAAATTTACGCCGTTTTGTTGAACTCTGTGGGGAAAACGGCATGGAAGTTATCGTTCGTATTGGTCCTTTTGCACATGGCGAAATGCGTAACGGAGGATTACCCGACTGGCTTTATGGACGTCCGATTGAAGTGCGAACCAACGATCCGGATTATCTGTTTTATGCAAACCGGCTGTATCAGGAAATTGGCAAACAATTAAAAGGCCTTATGTTCAAGGATGGCGGACCAATTATTGGAATTCAAATTGAAAATGAATATCAACACTCTGCCGCACCATGGGGTTTTGGTTATATGGACGCTCCACGCGAAAGAACAGTTGGACGGCGGGATGTGAAAATTACGCAGGATGGGGTAGGAATAAACACCGAAGGCAACGAATTTGTAAACTTAGGTCGCGACCACATGAAAACATTGAAAGAACTTGCAATTAAAGCAGGATTGATTACACCAATTTATACTGCAACCGGCTGGGGACGCGCTACAATAGTTGAGAAAGGCAGCATTCCGGTAATGGCGGGTTATGCCTTTCCGTTTTGGTCGGCAAGCAACAGTCCTTCAACCTTTTATCTTTACAAAAATATTCATAAAAATCCCGATTATTCGCCTGTAAGCTACGATGTTAATTTATATCCTTCGATGGCGGCAGAATTGGGAACCGGCATGGCTGTTACCTATTCGCGCCGACCGCGCGTACCGGGCGAAAGCTTTCTACCCATGATGGTGCGAACCGTAGGCAGTGGTACTAACGGACTCGGTTTTTATATGTATCACGGCGGAACTACTCCTTCCGTTGGAAATTTCTTTCAATCCGAAGGATGGGGACTAAATCATAAATCGTACGATTATCAGGCGCCAATTGGTGAATTTGGCAGAACAAGCAGTGGTTTTTACGGACTGAAATTCATTAATTATTTTTTGAGAGATTTCGGACACGATTTGGCACCGCTTTATCCTGTTCTTCCGGAAGGCACCGACACAATAAAACCAACAAATCTGAATACTTTGCGTTTTGCCGTAAGAAGCGATGGTGAAAAAGGTTATTTGTTCATGCATAATTACCAGGATCATTTGGTCGCAAAAAATCTCGAAAACCTGAAAATTGACATTAAAACAAAATCGGGAAATGTGAAATTTCCATCAAACGGATCATTTACACTGAAAGCAGGTTGTTCAGCCATTTTTCCGTTCAATACAATTTTCGATGGCATTGAAGTGTGTCAGGCTACGGTTCAGCCATATTGTCGTTTCGAAAATAAAGGTAAGATATTTAATGTTTTTGTATCGGTTGAAGGAATTCAGCCCGAAATAGTACTGAAAAGTAAAGTAAAAGCATCGGGCAAAGGCATTCAATCAAAGTTTGTACAAGGTAATACTGTACTAACATTCAAACACAATGAAATTTGCGAATTTCAGGTGAATGGTCGAAATTTTTTGATACTTCCTTTTAAAGAGGCTTTAAATGCATATATTATCGGCGGTGCTGACAAATATTTAGTTTTGAGCAATGCAGTAGTTTTGGATAACAAGAAAAAACTTTCGCTGATAACAACCCGTCACGATTCGGTTATGCTTAGCATTTACCCTTCGGTTGGCACAATAAATACCTCAGCAGCCAATATTGTTAAAATAGCTACACCACAGCGAAACATAAGTTCATGGAAAATTACCACACCCGAAATTAAGCCTGAAATAAAGCTGATACAAACCGATGACCGTCATTTTGTACTGAGAGCGCCTGAGCTTGAACGCACGAAGGTGAACGATGTTTTTATCACATTTGATTATCGAGGCGACCGCGCTTTGTGCATGATGAACGGAGAATTGCAAACCGATGATCTTTATACAAGTAAACCATGGACAATTGGATTAAAACGATATGCAGATGCTTTGAAAACATCCCAAATGTATTTTCATTTTATACCAATGGCAAAAGATGCACCCTATCTGAGTTATCTCGACAAAGATGTGATTCCTGATTTTGGAAACAAACGAGAATTTCTCGAAATCAAAAAACCGATAATTCAGGTGGAATATAAAATAGAGATTGAACTGAAGTAGAAAATGGAAATTGGTCTATAGAGAGGCTGTTTCAAAAGAGTTTTTTGAACGCAAATTACGCAAATATTCACAAATTTTCATATTCCAATTATATTGTTGACATTCAGCTATATACGATTACTTTAAATTTGTGTATTTTTTTGCGTAATTTGCGTTCTTTTTCCTTTTGAGACATCCTCTTTCCTGAAAAAAAACTATTTCGCTTCTTCCTTCTTTTTTGCTTCTTTCTCTGCTTTCAGCTTATCGGTGTAAGCCTTATACATTTGTCGCCAGTTTCGTCCGTTTTCGTTGAAGTAGCGTTCGATATTATCCTTATAAATTTCGAAAATAGCTGAAATTTCACCTTTCATAGTTTTGTAATCCACAGCCTGTTCGCGCGCCAAGCGTAATTGCTGAATAACGTAAGCCTCTTCTTTCTCGGTCATATCGGGCACAATGGCTTTAAAACCTTTGAGCGTGAACTGAAATTTTCCGATGGTATATAAATCAAGAATCAGTTCAACCTGTTCTTCAGTTAAATCTTTGCGTAAGCCATTCATCAAATCATCGTGTACTGATTTTGGTTTTGCCGAGCAGGCAATTACATCACGGTGAACATCGGTCAGTTTTTCCCCTGTTCGCGGATTTATACCTGCCGGAACAGTTGTAAAAGGATGTTCATTGTGCCAGTCGCGTACGGCACG
>CAYQWD010000302.1:0-4207 GCA_964420955.1 uncultured Paludibacter sp.
AAAGTTATTCATGTAAAAAATACATCGACACCCAAAGCGTTCATCGAAGTGTATTTTTCCGATCCGTTAAGTAAACGACAGGATTTCGATGGCTTGTTTTCTTTATCAAACGGTGTTCCACTTCAGATATTGGCATCCGGAAATGTGGTTAAACTGATTCCAACGCAAACAATTACCGGCGATGTCTTTCTGGATATTCAAAAAGGGCTTCGAAATTTCAATGAAAAAACGCTGGATGCAGTATTTACTCAAAAAATAAGATTTGTTAGTCTGAAACCGCAGGTGGAACTTATTGGCGAGGGTGTAATAGTTCCAAATAGCGATGGAATTTTATTTCCGTTCAGGGCAGTAAGTTTAAAAGCTGTTGATGTAAAGGTGATTAAAATTTTCGAAAATAACATTGTGCAATTTCTTCAGGTTAATCAATTAGATGGCAATAGTGAGTTGAAACGTGTCGGACGGGTGGTTTATAGCGAAGAAGTTCAACTCACTTCCGATGAGTCAATTGATTATTCGCAATGGAATAATTTTTCGCTGGATTTATCAAAACTTATTTCGCCTGAACCCGGCTCCATTTATCGTATCGAAATAAGTTTCAGAAAAAAACATTCGCTTTATCCATGTGTAGGCAGCGATAGCAGCGAAGAAGAATATTCCGAACCTAAAGACCCGAACGAAAACTACAACGAACCCGAAACTGACTATTGGGGATATTACGAAGATGATTCGTATTGGGATTATGATAACTACAGGAACGCGATGATCCATGTAAACCATCGTATTATATGGGAAGTGCACACAAAGTTTCACGCAATGTTCTGGCTTCCGACTTTGGAATTATTGCTAAAGCCGGAACGGACAACTTGTATTTTGTGGCAGTTACGAGTTTAATAAGTACTAAACCCTTGGGCGATGTAGAACTTGAGTTCCGAAATCTTCAGAATCAGGTAATTGGCACAACGAAAACCAATTCGGATGGTTTCAGCAATATTAAATTGATGGAAAAACCTTTTGTTGTGATTGCTAAAAAAGACAAACAAAGAGCTTATCTCCGTTTGGACGATGCATCTTCTCTTTCGCTCAGTATGTTCGATGTTTCAGGCGAGGAACTTAAAAAAGGAATTAAAGGTTTTATTTATGGCGAACGCGGCGTTTGGCGACCGGGTGACAATATTTATCTTACATTTATTCTCGAAGATAAAAATAAATCCTTGCCGGCAAATCATCCTGTAATTCTTGAACTCAGAAATCCAACGGGACAGTTAATTTACAGAGGCGTAAAAACCACACATACCAATGGTTTTTATAATTATATTCTTAAAACAAGTCCTTCTGCCCCAACCGGAAACTGGACGGTGAAAATTCGGGTGGGAGGTTCGGAGTTCGGTCGCAATCTTCGCATTGAAACTGTAAAACCAAACCGGTTAAAAGTCAATCTTGATTTTGGAAACCAACTTTTGAAAAGAAGTCAGGCTGTAAATGGAAATTTGCAGGTAAACTGGTTGCATGGCGCTCCGGCATCGAATGCGCGCGTGAAAATTGAAGCTACAATAGCTGCCACCAAAACAACGTTCGAAAGCGCTAAAGATTATATTTTCGACGATCCTGCTAAGAAAATTGCTTCGCAGGAAATAGCGGTTTTCGATGGTAAAGTCAACAACGAAGGAGCAACAAACGTAAGTGCTCGTTTCGATTTCGATAAAGATGCTCCGGGAATGCTTGCCGTACAAATGAAAACTACGGCTTTCGAAGGTGGCGGCGATTTCAGTACCGACCGCGCTATGTTTAAGTATTCACCTTACAAATCGTATGTTGGCGTAAAAATTCCTCAGGGTAAAGGTTGGAATAATGCTTTGAACTCCGATGAAAAGAATTTATTTCCCGTTGCGCTTGTTGACGAAAACGGTAAGCCCGAGTCAGGTATGGTGAAAATAGATATTTTCAGTATTTACTGGCGTTGGTGGTGGGAACAGTCAGCCGAAGAATATCTGGCAAGTTATGTTTCAAACCAAAATTCAAAACTGATTAAGTCCGATGTAATAAAAGTTGACAACGGCAGAGCAATTTACGAAATGAATCTCGGTACACAGGACTGGGGCCGAAAATACATTCGTATCACCAATACAGAAAGCGGACATTCAACAGGCGGAATTTTCTATACTTCGTATCGTGGTTGGTGGAGTAATGCCGGAAATGACAATCCGGGCGGTGCCGAAATGTTGATGTTCAAAACAGATAAAAAAGTTTATAAAACAGGTGAGAAAATTCTCGTAGATTTGCCTGTAACGCACAAAGGTAAAGCGCTTATCAGCATCGAAACCGGCAGTAAAATTCTAAAAAATTACTGGTTCGAACCTGATGGCAAAAAACAATTTTCGTTTGAAGCCACACCGAACATGGCGCCGAATATTTATATTCATGTTTCGTATATTCAGCCGCACAATCATGGAAAAAACGATTTCCCGATAAGAATGTATGGTGTGCAGGCAGTAGATATTGAAGATCCGCAAACGCATCTTAATCCACGTATTTCAATGTCGCAGGAGTTGAAACCTTTACAGAAATTTGATGTAAAAGTAGAAGAAACCAACGGCAAACCGATGACTTACACTATTGCAATCGTGGACGAAGGTTTGCTTGACTTAACACGCTTTGTAACACCCAACCCATGGAAAACTTTTTATACACACGAAGCACTTGGTGTGCGCACATGGGATATGTATAAATACGTGGCAGGTGCGTTTACTGGCAAATTAGCCGGATTGTATGCTATTGGCGGCGACCAGTATCTCGACCGTAAAGGTAAAGAAAACAACAACCGTTTTAAACCGGTGGTTTTATTTCAAGGTCCGTTTGCTTTATCTGCGAAAAGTTCGAAAACGCATACTTTTACCATGCCAAATTATGTAGGTTCAGTAAGAGTGATGGTAGTGGCAGGAAAGGATGGCGCTTATGGCTCGATTGAAAAAACTGTTCCCGTGCGTCAGGCTGTGATGGTTTTACCCACTTTGCCAAGAGTTATCAGTCCGACTGAAATTATAAAAGTGCCTGTTTCGGTTTTTGCAATGGATAAAAATGTAAAAAATGTAACTGTACAAATTCAAACCGATGCGAAATTTGCTTTAGAAGATGGAGCTACAAGGCAATTGAGTTTTCAGACTACAGGCGAAAAAATGACGGAATTTACACTCCGTGCAAAAAACACAATCGGAACAGGTAAAATAATTTTTAAAGCCGTGTCGGGAAACAACGTTTCCACTTCGGAAACCGAACTGAATATCCGACTGCCAAATCCGCCTGCTGCAAAAGTAGTAACCGCTCAGATTGAACCCGGGAAATCGTGGTCACAAACCGTGCAGGCTTTCGGAATTCAGGGAACAAACACCGGAATTGTAGAACTTTATCGTATTTATCCCTTAAATATTGAAAAGCGGTTGAAATATCTTATTCAATATCCTCATGGTTGTATTGAGCAAATTACTTCTGCTGCATTTCCGCAACTTTTCCTGCCTCAATTGATGGATTTGGAGGATTACCGCAAAGCTGAAATCGAAAACAATATTAAATCATGCCTTAACCGATTGCAAAATTACCAGATTGCCAATGGTGGTTTTACCTATTGGGAAAACGAATCGGAATATGTAAGTGATTGGGGGACGAATTATGCCGGACATTTTATGCTCGAGGCGCAAGCTAAAGGTTATAAACTACCCGATGAAATGCTGAACGCGTGGATAACCTATCAAACCCGCGAGGCGAATAACTGGAAACCGACACGTAAAAATTACGGCGTCGATTTGGTGCAGGCTTACAGACTTTACACACTAGCATTAGCCAAAAAACCTGCACTGAGCGCCATGAATCTTATGCGCGAAACACAGGAAATTGACCTCTCGGCACGCTGGCGATTGGCTGCGGCGTACTGTGTTGCCGGAAAACCGGACATCGGCGCTCAGATAATTCATGGTTTGGAAACAAAACCCGAAGTGAGAGAAGAATATTTTTCAACCTATGGAAGTTTTGGACGCGATCAGGCAATGATGCTCGAAACGCTGACACTACTGAATAAACGTGATATTGCACAGGCATTGATGCAGGATATTGCCAATGTACTTTCGTCGGACGAATGGCTCAGCACACAAACCACGGCTTACATGTTGCTCGCTGTTTCGAAATTTGCAGGAGGAAATCTGAAAGGCGATTATCT
>CAYQWD010000303.1:0-4204 GCA_964420955.1 uncultured Paludibacter sp.
CACAGCTCACCGGCTTTGAAGACAGTGAAACAGAACGCATTATAAACCTTACGACAAAAGTAAGTAGACGCCGAGGCACCTTTGGCAACATAAATGCAGGCGCTGGTATTGACGCAAACAGTGATTTTCGCTACGATGGAAATGCTTCGATAAATATAATGAATGGCAACAAGCAAAACTCCATAAACCTCGGAGCAAACAATCTGAACAATTCAAGAGGCAGCAGAGGGAGAGGCTCGTGGAGCAGCGGAGCGAATGCAGGAATTACCACATCACAGAATCTGGGTTTCAACAACAATACAATTATAAATGATAAAACAAAAATTGGCGGAGACATAACGGTAAATCACACCAATAATATTAATGAAAATAAAAGTAACCGCACAAGCTACCTGAAGGATATTACTTATAATGATATATCTGAAAACAATTCCGTAAACGATCAATGGTCAACAAATATGAGGCTCGAGGTTGAATGGAAAATTGACAGTATGAATACAATTATTTTTCAGCCTAATATGAATTACTCCAACGGATTTTCAGAAAGCAGAAGGGAATATTCTTACAAAACCCAAGGAGATTCAACAAGCTGGGGAAATTCACAAAACGACAGATTCAACAATTCGCTATCTGGTGGTTTGAGTTTAATTTACAATCACAAATTTGCATCGAAACGCGGTAGAAGTTTTACAGCCAACCTTCGCACAAGCTTCTCGCAAAGCGAAAGTGAAAGTTATAATAATTCAGAAAAATACACCAGAGATAAAACAACTTTACTGGATCAATACACAGAAAATACATCGAACCGTTTTAATACCAGACTGCGCATGTCATTTGTAGAGCCACTATGGAACAATAAAAATATGCTCGAAGCTGCGCTATCAATATACAATACTAATACTACTTCGATAAAAAACCAATATTTCCGCGATGAAGGAAGTAATTTTTTAGAACGTAAAAAAAATTATACAACATTGAACGATGAATACAGTAATAATTTTGAAAACAGGTTTTTAAGCCAATCGCTTGAAATTAATTACCGTTATACCGAACAAAACTACAACTTGATGCTCGGATTGAATGCAGAGCCATCGCAAACCAAGAATTTCAGAATTTACGGCAATGGATTTATTCGAGATACAACCTACAGTGTTTTCAACTTTTCGCCAACCGGCAGATTTCAATATAATTTTGGACGTAAGGAATTTGCAAGAATAGATTACCGTGGCGGTTCAAATCAACCATCAATCGACCAAATGCAACCCGTAAAAAACAATACTGACCTTATGTCCGAAACAGTTGGTAATCCGGGATTAAATCCATCATTTTCGCATGATTTCAGGTTAATGTATAGCAGATTTAACGAAAAAACTTTCTCATCGTTTAATACTTTTATCAATGCAAATGCTACTAAAGATGCGCTTGTATCAAACAGAATTTACGACAACACCCTCAAACAATACAATCAAACGATAAATTCTGAGGCAATTCCGCTGAATTTAAACGGTAATTTTATGTTTAATACTCCTATAATACAAAAAAGATTACACTTTAATACAAGTTCAAATTTAGGCTATCGTACCAATTACAGCTATGTTTCGCGAAATGTGAATATTAATGATATCGACATTGAAAATTTAATGTTAGGCGATTTAAGCCGTACTCGCTACTACAATGCATCAGAAGAAATTTCAATAACATTAACACATGATGTAATTGAATTGGGAATTCGCGGTAGAATTGGTTATTCAAACTCGCTTAATAGCCTTAAAAACGAAGTTGTCGAAACGTACGACTGGTCAACAAGAGGAAATCTCGTTTTACGACTACCGTATGATTTCACTATCAGTTCCGATATCAGTTATTCTGATCGAAAAGGATATGCAATCAATATGGATCAGAGTGAAATACTCTGGAATGCAGCTATTGAAAAATCTGTATTCAAAAAACAAGGCAGCGTATCGCTCCGAGCAAATGACCTTTTGCGCCAACGATTGAACATACGTCAAACTGTTGGTGATAATTTCGTGCAATTTAACAGTTACAATACTTTACCTTCCTATTTCATACTATCTTTCAGTTATCGCATCAACCGTTTTGCGGGCGGCGCAAGCCAAAACGATTTCAGACGCGATGACCGTTTTGGTCCGGGAATGCGCGATGGCATCAGAATGCGCGGCGGAGGAGGCATGCCTCCATTGGGCGGGGGCGATGGTATGTTTTAAAACTTCAACACAAAATATTAAAAATAAAGTCAGATTGATAAATATTCAAAATGCCGGTTCATTCATATTTACTTATGAACCGGCATTTTTTTAAATAATTTCTTCTGATTGCCTGACAAAAAAATAGTTATAAATTTATGTCATGTACTTAGTAATTTCTCAGTAAAGTTTCATGCAGGTTTAAAAATTGAAAAAGCGATTGCATGAAGAGTGAAATCTGAATTCAGTTGCTTTAACAAACAGATGTTTTCAGAAAAGAAAAACAAATCACCAATCGCACCCTATGTATCGGGCTCACCAATCACATCAATTTAAACCTAACTCTCCAGCGCCCGTTTTCAAAATCGTTACTGATAATTTTGAATTTTCCAATTGCAGAAGTGTTAGAAACATGCTGACCAATACAAGCGCAGGCATCGTAATTACCGATATGAATAATTCTCAACAAATTGCCGGCTTCGGCTGAAAGTTTAGCTAAATCTACATATTTTGCCGCTTCATCGCGCACTACAAATTCTTCGTAAACGGGTAAATTACTATCAATTATTTCGTTTACTCTCCGCTCTATTTCTACAATTTCTTCAGCCGTAGGAGTTAAACTTAAAAAATAATCACATTTACTTTTCATTTTTTCGATGTGAGCGTTCACTGAACGGCTGCAACCAAACATACGCACCATTGTTTGATTTAAAATGTGTTCAGCTGTATGCATTGGCTCATGGTAATTCTTTCTGGCTTCGTTTAAAATTTGTACTTCCATAATTAATTGAAATTTAAATTCGCATCGACAACTTTACAACCTGTTAAAAAATCGAATCGATAAAATATGAAATGAGTCAGAAAAAATTACATGGTTACTTTGACTCCAAGTGTAGGGAACAGGGCAAAACCTTTTTTTCCGCCGAAGTTATAACCAAGTTCCAACTCGCCTCCAACTGAAAATGTTTTATTAATATTATACCAGAATTGTGGTTCGGACATAAAAATAAACTGCGTTCCGATAAAATCCTGTCTTTCACGCCAAAAATCAGCAAAACCAGTAAATGAAAATTTATCGTTCAGAAAATTAACATACCATACACCGGTAAGTTGAAAATTATTGGGCGACACATTACCCTGAATGTACTTATAGAGTGTCTGTAATGAAAAACCTCTGGAAAAATCGGTCGAATTCCAGGAATAGGTTCCTCCAAATAAATATGCATTATTGAACTGTAAAGGCACAACAGCATTTAATCCGCCGTTATACTCAAAATGAATGGCAAATGGTGCGTCCCATTTTTTAATTTCGCGGGAAATTTCCCAGTATCCTTCTGATGGTCCGTTGGCATTGTAATTGAAATCAACAAAAAAGAATGTGTTTCCCCAATTGTCGGGTTTAAACATTTCGACTGTAGTGGTAAGATATTTTCGTTCGTTACCAAAATCGTAGTGTAGTTGAAAATTTTGTGCCTGAATTGTAAATGTGCTTAGCACAAGTGAGAGTAGAATAAACTTTTTCAAAACTGCTAAAATTTTAATTGATTAAATACTTGGTTGAATTAAAGATATAATTCTGTTTCGGACTTGCGTCTTCGGTTATCAGAAAATTTCAGAATGCGAAATTTGATTAATTCAAACCTGTTATCCAATTAAAGCAGGCCTAAAACAGAAACAACCAAAAAAAATGAAAAGTTAAATTTTCATTTTTTTTATGACACAAAGATACAATTAATTTCAATATGAATTATAAAATTCAGTTTGAAATCGATTAAAGCGTAAATAGAATAAAAAAACGAACTATTCTTTAATGAATAATTCGTTTTGCAATCTGAAGAAATATAAAATTCTTATTTTCTTCTTCGTCTGTCATTATCTCTTCCGTTACTGAATCTATTTCTTCTGTCGTTGTTTCTTTCGTTTGTACGCCAAGGTTTTTCGGCAACTGCCGTATTATTTGTTCTACTACCGGAGTTATATTTACGATCGCTTCCACCTGA
>CAYQWD010000304.1:0-4188 GCA_964420955.1 uncultured Paludibacter sp.
TTGCATAACCCCCAGATTAATCTGGGGGAATAAAGTGAAATACAAAACAGAACCCCGAAGTAGGTTCAGTTAAACTCAATTAAAAAAAGGTAAACCCCTACGGGGTTGTTTATCTCAGGTTTATTCACATCCCCCAGTTGCGCTTTGCTTACCGGGTGTTATGCAAAGTTAACTCCTGCGGAGTTTTTCAGCAGACCCTAACTAACTTTAAAAGTTACTGAAATAGACTACAATGAAAATTGAATTGATTGACGAATTAAAAATATTTACCGAACAAAAACAATAGCAATTTTTAAAATTGTTATTAGGCTGAGATTTCAATAATGAATCTTTGAGTCTGCTCCGAAAAGTCATTTTTGAACGCAAATTACGCAAATTACGCAAATTTATTTAAATTAAAATTTTGTCATATTGCTGATGTATAAATATTTAATTGTTGTTTCTTGTTTGCGGCAATTTGTGTAATTTACGTTCTACCCTTTTTCAGAGTTGACACATCTTTAACTTTTTGAAATTTAACAGCAATTAAACTCAGAAATCTCAGTAATAATTTATATCATTTTGTTATTGTTTGATAATTTTAAACATGTTTTTGCCAATCTCTGCCAGATAAACACCTCTTTTCAGTTCACTTAAATTAACCGAATACAAATCAGCATCCAAGTGCTTCACCATAACAAGTTTTCCGGTAATATCGGAAATTCGCAAACTGAAACCGGCAGCATTTTGCACCTTAACATATTCATTAACTAATGTAGGATATATCCTTATTTCCGTCGGTTTTTCTTCCAGCCCAGTATCGTTTTTGTTTGGTGCATCAAAAGTTGGCATATAAACTTCCCATGGGCCTGTTCCATCGGGTATGCGTGCGTAACTGAAATTAGTATCGAGATATGGAATAGTTACAGAATCGACCAACACAATTGCACCAAGGTAGTTGGTGCGAGACAACATTAGCTTTTCTCCTTCTTTAGACAGTTTGAAACCTAAATGCAAGACTCCCTGCTCAGGTTGATCGTCAGCCCACAAAATTTTCCGACCTCCGGCGGGTATTAATGTAGCAGCCGGATTAGTTTCCGGAAATTTATGTAAAGTTGTAAAATAAGGAACATCGGTAATATACCAACCTGCTATATTTACATCTTCATTTCCAAAGTTGTAAAGCTCAATATAGTCATCTTTTTCGCCGAATTCATCTTTAAATATACTGTTGCTTGCAACTATTTCGTTGAAAACTACATGGATCTGAGGCTCTTCGAAAACAACCTGTTCATAAATAGCTTTAATTGCCAAATCGCCGGTCAACACTGTATTATAAACCGGTGATGTAATCACATTATTCACCGAAGAATCATTGCAGGTTAAACTGAGATTAAATACAAGATCGGAACTTGTTGCTGAATTTTGATGTACTTCTACCGCTATGGTGTTAACACCTTCAACAAGAAAACTGTTTGGCACCGAAAAAGTAGCAGTTTCACCATTATTAAATGTTGTAGATACAGTATTAAAACTGATTGTGCCTTGCGGCATATTAAACCTGCCAAGTTCTTTACCATTTACATATACCACAGCTCCATCATCGACAAATGTAGTAATTTGAAAATTTGATTTTGTGTTGAGTGCGGTTATATTTACATTTTTCCTAAAATATGCAGTGATATTTTTGTTGTTAACGTTTCCGCCATATCCAATGGTTGTAACCTCGCCCCTTCCACCATACCCAAGTGGTGCAATTCCTGATTTCCACCCGGCATCGTTATATTCGGGTGCAAACCAATTTAAAGCTGGTGTAGCGTTACCATCAAAGTATTTCCATGTATCTCCCATTGGAATAAGAGTGGATTGAGACAAACCGATCTTCAGTTCCCAATGTTTGAAACTGTAAGCCGGAACAGGATTGGCTGTAAGTTGCAATTGCTGATTTTTAAAATATCTCAGTTTAATATTCGAATCTAAAATTGTTTCCTGATTTAATTTATAGCTTGCATTAGAAATATTCGAACTAATTTCTACAGTGTTTCGCTGGGTGCCATTCAGGAATCTTGTTGCTATATGTTCGAGCATTCTTTCCGGTCGATTTGCTGAAAAACTTTTCATGATATTGATATCGGTTGAAAAAGCGCGGGCTGAACCCCATTTTGCTTTATGAAAACCAATTTCAACTGAAATTTTTGCAGCCAAACTGTCAAGGATTGTGTTCGCTCTTGTAGCCTGAAAAGTTGAAGAACAGTGTATAGCAAATTTATCAATCAGACGCTTGCGAAATGTTTCATTCTGAACCAAACGCCTGAGCAAAAGCGTTGACCATGGATTATTTGCAGGATTTGTTCCGGATTGTTCTCCTAAAGCCCAAGTAAGAGTATTATGAGTGAAATCGTTATTCCATAAATTATAGCCAAAATCAGTATCGTAAAGTATCCAGCGCCACTTTCCTCCAATTTTTTTCTTCCATGCTTTGGTGTTATTGTGGGGCCAGTCTGTGTTTCTCAAATAAATTTCTGAAACAAAATAATCCAAAAAATTATCCATATCCATCATTTCGCACACCTGATTGTAAATTTCATTTCGGGTAATGTCATTGTTTGTAATATAATTGGCAAGTTTCAAAAACTCAACATCTGTTCCCATTTCCTGGGATTCAACCTGAAAAATATCTTCGGGTTCGATACCGTAATTTGAAAACACAAAATCCTCATCGCTTCTTTCTCTTATATTCTGAATACAATAATATACTCCGTTCATAAAACAAACGGCAGGTTCGTAGGCTATATAATCAAGGTTCATGCGTTTCATAACAAGCGATTGCATAAAACCGTATCGCAGCATCGAATGATCAAAATCATTACCCGAATTACGCAATAAAAAACTCCGATATTTCATACCTGGTTTGGTAGCAGCAAAAAAATCATACCGGAGCATATTATCTTCGTGTTTTTTACGTGGATTAATCTTCAGCGACTTTTGAGCATTCATTCTTGTCCACCCTCCTGCAATTTTTATGTCGAGTTCCTGATTGAGCCTAAGGGTGCGCGTTGAATCAAACAATTCAAAATTTGCAGGCCGGTCCCAATCCTGATTCCAATTTGCCGGTGAACTCATTCCATTTCCAACAATTCCATTGGTACCTTGTACATAAATACCAATTGTGTTGTCAGTTAAATTCTTTTGTTCAGTAACAATTGAAACAACGGGCAGTTTAAAATTACGTTCGTTTATAAAATAAGTGGCGGTTGCTATATCACTTGAGAGTTTTTGTGCTGAAAAACATTTTGCCCTGATTATTGAAGTTGAAGTTACCGAAATAGTATTACCCGGAGTATAGCGGATTGCATTAGTGCGTGTTGGTTCAGCGCCATTGCGAGTGTAAAAAATTGTATCATCAGGAGCGGGATTTGCGAATTTAACATTTACTGTGGAAGGAAAAAAGCCTCCCGTTGGAGTAAAAACAGGTTTTCTACAACGTTGTGCTGCAGATATTTTATTGTTGTTGGTGGCTTTCAAACTGAATTGTTCAAAAAACACCCATTCATCGCCACCATCTGTTTTCCGACCGTAAGAAATATTTCTGTATTGCTTGGGATACCTGATACTGTCTATCACCTGTGTTGAAGAATTTAGCAGGTAAAGTTTACCACCATCGGGATCAAGCTTAAATTTAGCATGACCTGAAATTTCTGGACGCTCAAAATAAAGAACTGCATACCCTCGAGCATTTACAATAACCGAAAAGGGTGCCCACTTTTTTGGCTCTAATAAATTATCGGTAAAAAAATATGATGAAAGATTGTATGAAGTTGTAGCGCTTTTATTGTAGATTTCTACCCACGCACTGTAATTGTAGGCATCGTCCATTACTGCCGAAACGTTATTTGTCATTATCTCATTAATGGTTAATTGAGAAAAAGAGAAAAAAGGCAGAAAGGAAAAAAGAAACGGGAAAAAGTATTTTAGCATTAAGTTTGAAATATGAAATTAGCGCATAAATTTAAAGTTACAAATTTACACTTTCACTTTCAATTAATTCATATCTTTTGTAACAAACTAATATGCACAGGTTTCAAATATGTGGACATTCATGTCAAAATCCAATAAAAAGTAAAAATTCATATATTTTATCACTACTGACCGATAAAAATAGTTTGAATTAATTTTTTTAGCATGTTAGATTCCTCACTATGTTCGGAA
>CAYQWD010000305.1:0-4188 GCA_964420955.1 uncultured Paludibacter sp.
ATTTATTTTATTGATATTCTTTTGTTTATGCAGTTTTTAAGGCTCGATTAAATAAAATAATTGTAAAATTATAGCAGCTAAAACTCATAACTATTACCTACCCGTCTGACCGCTCAAAGCGGTCTGACGGATGCGCGCTTAAAGGCAATTTTTCCTGCCCGTCTGACCGCTCAAAGCGGTATGACGGATGCGCGCTTAAAATATAATCGTTGTTCGCACGATGAACGATAGTACCAATTAATTAAATTCCAAAGTAAGCGTTAAATAGCCACTGTAAATTGTATTGGAATTTTCAGGTATTTTGCAAAGTATGCTAACTATAAGATGCGCATAAAACAATGTTTGTCTATCTTTCATTTTTTGTTCAGCTTGATTATTATTGCCAATTACAAATGAATAAGTTTTGGTATGGCTTGTAAGTGGAATATATGTAATCTTATCAGCTTTTTTATAAGAAAATGAGTTGTTGGTGAAATTATAGCTTCCGGCAATGAGAGGATTTCCATTGTTCAAGTAACCAAAATACCATTTAAAGGGAACTTCATCGCCAAGATGATTTCGAAGCAATCCTGAAGTGTTTACAGAAGCACAGATGTGCTTATTATCTTCGGCAACAATAGTAAAAACTGCTGATGCAAATAAAGAATCCTTGCCGAATTCTGTTAGCTCTAAAACAGGAGTAACAGAGTTAATAATTTCAATTTTCGATGGAATGGAAACATTAAATTTTATATATTGAGCAAAACTATGTGCATTAAAAAACAAAATAAAAACACAAACAAGTGCGAATTTGATATCCTTGTGCAAAGTTTCTTGTACAAGATGAACTACGTTTGGGCATAATTTCGTGTTTGAAATAAATTTCATTCCTGTTTATTTTAATACTTTGTATATTCAACTCTTACGTTAATATCTCCACGATAAATTCCTGCTGCTGCATCGGATGGAACAGGGCCAAAACTACCATAAATAAAAACGTGAGCAGTAGCAGTGGGCGGACTGTAACCAATATGTCCGGGTATAGGAGGTGGAGGTGGAAGTCCTGAAGCACGTTTGAGCATCGGGAATGTTATACTTGTAAACCCAGCAGGAATATGAATGGCAGCAGTTTTTGCAGAGTTCAGATTTGTATTACCCATATTGGAATAGGCATAATTCAGGTTGAGCGGCACTTTATTATCAGCGTCTAAATCTAATGTCAAAGGAGCATCGAAGGTTACAGTAATATCAAGATCGGCTCTAGCAACAATCGACAAAGCGGCAACTGCATCGCTGTTAAATGCTATTGTTGCAGTTTGACCCACAACAATAACATTCCGGTTGAGGTTGAAATTCAATTCACCTTCGTTCAGTGGTGTGAGAATTATGCCCTCGGTTGCATAAGTGCCAAAACTTACCCGTTGAGCCATCGCATTTACACTTCCAACTGTAAAGAAAATAAATAGCAATAAGTAATTTTGTAAATTAATAGTCATTAATATTAATCAGTGTAAGAGTTAAATTTATATGTACTCAATTTCAATAGTAAATTCTCCATCGTATACACCCTGACGGGCTTTACTGATATCAAGTTTACCGCCTATCCAGAAAAAATACTTTCCATCTTCCCCCATTGTGAGAATTCTTTCTACAGCATCGATAGGCTCACTTGCAGATTGATTTTCGGTTTTATAGCCCCTTAATTCAAAAAAAACTTTCATTGATCCGCTCCCGGTTCTGTTACGAACTTCAACATTCGACAGAAAACTTACCCTGAATTTTGCATTTTCTTTTCCTTTCACCATCATTATGGCAGCAGCAGGATCCTGTTTTGCCGAAATATAAATAAATCCATTTGTCGCCTTGCTTATGTCAATGTCCATATCTTTTATGGTTACAAGTTCAATTTCTGATTTGTCAATGACAGTTGCCTTCGTTTCTATTGAAACAGATGAGGATTTTTTTTGTGCCTGCATTGACAAAACAGTGCAGCAAAAACAAATAAAAAGAAATATGTAATGTTTATATAGTTTCACGACCATCATTTTTTCAATATTATTTTTAAATTTTCAACAACATTCTCGGAAACAAACCGAACAAAATATATACCTGGCATTACATTGTCAGGTTGCCAAATAATTTCATTAAAACCTGCCGGAGCGTTACCATTTTTAAGATTTGCCACAATGACGCCACGCATGTCGAAAATATCGATACGAAGATTTGATTTTTTTGGCAAACTGAAACGGATTACAGTATAATCTGTAAACGGATTGGGATAATTTGAGAGTAACTTTGCCTGCGTATCAATAAAACCCGAAAGTTTTGCCCCTTTTGTAAGAATTATACTAAATGGCGGTTTATTTGCATTTACTCTATTCGAGTTCAGATAATTCTTCAACACAAGTGATTTTGGGGTAAACATTTTTGAAACATTTGAAGGTTTATTACTTTTTGAGATATTAAAAATATATTCCGAATTATCTGTCATCGAAATGACACTTTTGCTATTGTTATCTTGAAAATTCAGATACCAGTTGGCAGGCCAGTTTTCGGGTAATTCCCATTTCAGTTTGCATGTTCCTTCAATATCAGCACCCTTTATTTGACCATCGACAAAAACAGGGATATTTATCAAAGCCGTATCTGTCAATGGCAAATTGTTAATTATAAGCGGATTAGCATAACCCTGTGCACTCAGGGTTGAAAGCTCGAGCCAAGTATCGCTCATTGGTTCCAACCGGTACGCATCCCAATTATCGTGTCCGATTTTTCCATTATTACTGAATGAAATGATAGAAGTAGTTTTTAGTTTATTGTTTTCGAGTGACAATGGGATATTCAGAGGTTTTATGGTATCGGGTGCACGGTAGAAAGTGCCGGGAGAAGCGGATTTCGCATTATTATTAAAAGCAAGTTGTGGCGAGGCGGAATTGGCATGCACCCAAAAAGCCTGAAACGGAGCAATTTTACCGCTTGCCAAAGTTCCGGTTGTACCATTCCATGTGAGATAATCGCCATTACCATCCAAAGCAGATGCGTCCCAGACATAAATTGAATTGTCGATATTTGTTTTAGTCCATGCTGTTGGTGCGTCCCAGTTTAAAGTGCTTGCAGTGGGGTTTCCTATCAAATTCCAGCCTTGATCGAGAGAATTCACATCAATAAAACCTGTACCCGAAGTCGGATTTGTTCGGTTTGTATATGTCAGGTTAAAATGCAGTCCATTGTTTACAGATTTTTCAACTCCCGTAACTGTCATAGTAAGGGGTAAAACATCAGAGTAATTTCCTCCTGAAGTAATGCCGGCTCCGTTGAAAACATAATGGAAATATCCTCTTCCATCAGAGGTTGAATTGGTGATATTTGCAGGTTGACGCCAACTTTGCAATGTTGTTCCGGGTTCGGTTTCGTCCCACCAAAGCAGGTTTGGCTGCAAAGCAGGATAAGAAGCGCCGGTAAAGCCCTGTGTAACCAAGGGCGATTTAAAAATATCGGCAAAAGTAGTTGCCACAGGCGATGATATCATACGCCAGCCTTTGTTTCCAATCAGATTACGATGCATTTCTAACACAGGTGCGCTATTAGTCAGGTTCAAATAACTTGCGCCGGATTTTAGAATGATCTTTGCATTGGTTGCGGTAGTAACATTTGCTTCTGATTCAAATTTCAACACAGGAATACTGTCGAGCGTAAGTTGTGCTCCATTTTGAATTTCAAGTGTTCCCGAACCTGTAATAGTAACATCGTTGTCTGGAGTTGTTCCACTAATAATTGGATAAGATGTTAAAGCTGATGGAATAATAATATTATCGTAAGGTGTAGGTACTGATAGGCTCGACCAATTAGACGCGGTAAACCAATCGTTATTGGTTGTACCATTCCATGAAACATTTACCTCTGCCAAACTGAAATTTCCAAAAGTAGAAAAATCAGTTGAATTTGTATAGTTTGGAGCAATAACATTAAAAGTCGCATTGGTTATGCCGTTGCCACTAATCATGTTTACAGTCCGAAGCGGATTCCATCCATTATTGCTTAACGTAAGTTTAAATAAGTAATTGCTACCACCGGTTTCATTTAAATTCCAGTAAGAGTTGATTACACTTGCATTTTGAGGAACAGAGCCTGGAATTACTGAGTCAAAATATTCGGAAGTAACCTTACTTGTTCCCGATAATGTAATGTAATTCAAAGTCAGCGGTTGAT
>CAYQWD010000306.1:0-3666 GCA_964420955.1 uncultured Paludibacter sp.
GCATCAATAAAAACCGAATAAGAAATAAAACCAACTTCGCTGGCAACAAACTGAAGACTGTAGTTGTATCGTTTATCAGTTGGATCAGAAAAAATTCTTATTGATTCCTCGGTGCGGTATTTGTTAACAATATCGTTGAAGCGAATATTTTGTTCGCCAATGGCACGCGATAGATACTCGCGGTTGGTATGCAGTTCTTTTACTGCCAAATCGAGGTTTAAGTCTTTTCGGGCAAAATTTCTGTCGGTTTCGAGCCAACATATAAAATCACAGAATATTTTATTTGAATTGCCATTATAATTTGCTGATTTCCTGCCACAGGGTTTCTCCTGTAACTTTTCGTACAAAATGGCATTCAATTTTCGCTCATCTTCAATAATTTGCAGATTTTTATCTACCAGTGCTTTCAGTAATTTAGAGCGATTTTGAATGAAAAAACTGTAAAATGAAGTTAGAATTATTATTAAAACGATAATAGATATCATCATATTTCTATTTCTTACTTCATTATTTTTTACAAGTCGCAGTTGCATTTCAGTTTTTGCTTGTTGGGCTTTCGCTTCATAAAACGCATTTGTAGTTTTTGAAAGTGAAAAATAAGCGCTATCGAGGACATTGTGAGCAAGCTGTAGATATATAATCGCTTTTGAATTGTTTTGATAAATTTGCGCAAATTGGGAATAAACTTTATTTTAAGCTGAAAATAATTCTTTGCAGGGAGCAACATTTTTGCACTATCGGCATAATTTAAAGCTTTGGGAATGTTATTTTCCATCTGGTAAATTTTTGACAATTGTGTGTAAGTATTTATCCTGCGTGTAATCCAAGAAATATATCCTGTAGGAAATTCCAATGTTTTATAAAAATAATTTTTGGCGCGTTCAATATTATTTTTTTGTAATTCAATTTCACCCAGATTATTATAAACCAACGTTATCATTTGCAAATCTTCTGTTTTTTTGAGTAGCGCATACTTTGGTGTGCATATTTTTCAGCTTCAAGCGGTTTATTTTTCTCAAGATAAAAATCGAGCATGTTGATATAAATATAGAAAAGTTCAGCACTGTCATTTGCCTGCAAGAAAGCATTTTCAGCTTTTCTAAAACATATAAAAGCTTGCTGCTGATTTCCTGTACTTAGCAAATATCGACCAAGAATTTTAGAATTTACACCCACACTTTTTGGTAGATTTTGTTCAGTGAATAATTGCGATGACGAAATCAACCACTCCATTCCGTTTTTGTAATCGCCGGCTGTAAATGCAATTCTTGCCAGCAAACGCCTGTTTAAAGCTTCGGCACGAGGATCAGCATTTTTAAAATTGAGGGTATTTGAAAGTGTAATATAAGATTTTGCAAGACTGTCTGAACGAAAAAGGAGTAATCCATAAATGCTTTGATACAGGAAATCAATTCCTGGTTTCAGTTTGTCTTTCGGAATTGTATTGAAAACTTTTCTGGCACTGTCTATTTTTGCATCTTCGCACAAGGCTGCTGCAAAAAAAAGCTTTGAAACCAAGTGTGCTTCGGGTTGAATGATGAAAAAATGATTATCAGCAATAATTTGATGCACTTTTTCATTTTCATTTTCGTTATAAAAATGCTGTATGGCGGATTTTAATTTGGGCGGATAATCATTAACTCTTGAACAACCTGCAACAATAATGATTGAAAATATATTAAGACAATATAAGCAGATTCTACACTTCATTATTTGAAAACAGATTTTGCTCTTAAACATTTTTTACAAACTCACCACTAAACAATAAATACAACAAACTTAAAAAAAATTAAATTAACAAACGAAACCAAAAACAACAAATGCAACGAGGAGGCTTAAATGTGTTACGAAATGGGCATAATATGTAACGAAATTCGTTTTTTTTTGCAACTTAAATGTTTTTAAAATACTTTCACTGATTTTATATTTTAATTACATCATAAAAATCCCTATTACTTACAAACCAAAAACTAAACAACTTTTTGTAATTAAAGCATTTTGTTGATAGAATGACACAATAAATTTTTGTATTTTTGCAAAAATAATCAAACATACGCTTATGCAAAGTAACATAATGAAAGCCACCATGTCGGGTGGACTGTTTTTAGGTCTTTTATTCATGCTTAATTTTTTCCTTTCCATTGCAGGCAGCAGTATTATGAGTTTCATTTCGATGGGTGTTACAGTTTTTATTATTTATTATGCTTATCGCCAAGTAATAAAATATAGGGATACTGAATGTGATGGCGCTATAACTTATGGGAAATCACTTGTTTACATAACACTTGCATTTTTCTTTGGCGCCCTCATTGTATCGGCGGTAAAATTTTTATACGCAACATTTATCAACAAGGAGTATCTCGACATGCTTCTTCAGGAAACTTACCGTGTTATGGATATGATGAAATTTCCTGTTACCGAAGAAGCCTACGATCAGCTTGAAAAAATGATGACGCCTGTTGGTTTTGCTTTCCAGAGCATTTGGAGCAATACGATACTCGGCTTTTTACTGGGATTGATTATGAGTTTTTTTGTTAAAAAAGAGAAAAGCATATTTGAATAAAAAAGATCAAAGAGCAAAGAACAAAGAGCAAAGAACAAAGAATAAAGAATAAAGAGCAAAGAACAAAGAGCTACGAACACGAAACACAAAACAATAATATATTTAATGGACATTTCAATTGTAATTCCTTTATACAACGAAGAAGAATCCCTCGGCAAACTTTACGGGTGGATTGAAAAGGTTATGAAAGAAAATAAATTCAGCTACGAAGTTATAGCTCATGGAATGAAATTGAAAAGCTTGCTGCAAAATCATCCAATGTGCATGGTATAAAATTCCGAAATAATTACGGAAAATCTCCTGCTTTGTACTGTGGTTTCAAAGCGGCTAAAGGAGATATTGTTATCACTATGGATGCCGATTTACAGGATAGTCCCGATGAAATTCCCGGATTATTTAAAATGATAAAAGAAGAAGGTTTTGATTTGGTATCAGGCTGGAAGAAAAAACGCTACGACTCAAAACTGACTAAAAATCTACCTTCAAAACTTTACAACGCCACTGCTCGAAAAGTTACAGGATTGAAATTGCACGACATTAATTGCGGACTGAAAGCTTACCGGAATGAAGTGGTAAAAAATATCGAAGTATACGGCGAAATGCACAGATACATTCCCTTTCTGGCAAAAAATGCGGGCTTCCGTAAGATCGGTGAAAAAGTTGTAGAACATCGCAAACGCGAATTTGGTGAAACAAAATTCGGGCTGAATCGATTTGTAAACGGCTATCTCGATTTGATGTCATTGTGGTTTTTATCAAAATTCGGGAAAAAACCCATGCATTTTTTCGGGCTATATGGCAGTTTAATGTTTTTACTCGGGTTTTTATCCGTAACAGTAGTTGGAATAAACAAACTGATAGCACTTGCCAATCACGTAAAAGCGCCTTTGGTTACCGACAGTCCCTATTTTTACATTTCGCTTGTTGCAATGATACTTGGCACACAAATGTTCCTAACAGGTTTTTTGGGAGAACTTGTTTCGCGCAGTTCGAGCGAACGCAATAATTATTTGATAGAAAAGGAAATCTGAAAAAAGAGCAAAGACCAAAGAATAAAGAGCAAGGACTTCCAAGAGAACAAAGAGCTAAGATTAAAAACTTTT
>CAYQWD010000306.1:3676-4165 GCA_964420955.1 uncultured Paludibacter sp.
AAGAGAAGAAAGATTTTTAAGAACGCATTGGAGTAGAGACAAAATGATTAAATACTTCTACGAGAACAAAAAGCAATGATATATTGATATGCATAATTTTAGAAAACTTGAAATTTGGAAACAGTCGGTTTTATTAGTAACTGAAATCTATAAAGTCACAAATACATTTCCTAATCATGAAAGATTTGGATTAATGTCACAAATGCAAAGAGCTGCAGTTTCCTGTCCAACAAATATTGGAGAAGGTTCAGCAAAATCAAGTAATAAAGATTTTGCACGTTTTCTTGAAATATCAATAGGATCACTAATCGAACTTGAAACAGAGCTAATAGTCGCTAATAATTTAGGATACATTGTTGACAATTCATTCATTGAAATCCAAAATAAAATAATTGAACTCCAAAAAATGATTTTTAAATTTAAAGAACAACTTAATAAAGAATAATTTACTTAATTGTTACAACATCTTTGCATTTGTAACTGTTTGTT
>CAYQWD010000307.1:0-4158 GCA_964420955.1 uncultured Paludibacter sp.
AATTACATAGCTTTTATGATTATATTATTCAAGAAAATTAAAACAAACAAAAAGTTAAGATGACTTCTTATACATTTTTTTTAAAAAATCGTGTTCCATTCAAATTAGAATCATTTTTTTTATAACTACAACCCCTTTTAATAATATGAGTTATCTAAGTTTTAATAAAACCCAGTTGATTAATCTTGAAAAATCTTTATCAAAAGAATTGCTCAGAACAAACCGTGCAGGTGCTTACAACAGCACTACACTTGTAGAGTGCAACACTCGTAAATATCACGGCCAGCTTGTGGTTCCGCATCCGGAACTTAACGATAAAAATCACGTATTACTTTCCTCATTCGATGAAACTGTAATTCAACATGGCGCTGAATTTAACTTGGGCGTTCATCAGTACGAAGGAAACAATTTCAGCCCGAACGGTCATAAATATATTAGAGAATTCGACTGTGAAATAATTCCGCGTACAATTTATCGTGTGGGTGGAGTGATACTTTCGAAAGAAAGACTTTTGGTACATGGCGAATCGAGGGTACTTTATAAATACACTCTAATGGATGCTCACTCACCTACGATACTGCGTTTTAAACCCTTTTTAGCTTTCAGGAGTGTCGACAGTTTAACACAAGAAAATGACAGAGCAGAAACTTCGTTTGTTAATAGCCCTAATGGCATAAGCATGTGTTTGTATGATGGTTATCCAAGACTTTTCATGCAGTTTTCGAAAACCAATACTTATATTCACAATCCACAATGGTATAAAAATATCGTGTATTACAAAGAGAAAGAAAGAGGGTATGCCGGAACCGAAGATTTACTTGTTCCGGGGTATTTCGAAATGCCTTTGAAAAAGGGAGAAAGCATAATTTTTTCAGCCGGAATATCCGAAACAAAACCACGAAATTTACACACTTTATGGACAAAAGAACTTGAACCACGCTTACCGCGAACCGATTTTTTCAGTACGCTTCGAAATTCTGCACAACAATTTTACAAACGCGAAGGCGATAAAACTTACATACTTGCAGGTTATCCCTGGTTTGGCGCTCGAGCAAGAGATCAGTTTGCCGCATTGCCCGGTTGCACCATTCACATCGACCGTATGGATTATTTTCAGGATACTATGCGAACAGCAGTTGAAGAAATTAAAATTTTCATGAGTGGATCCACCAAAGGAATCAAACTTCAAAATATTGATGATCCTGATGTTTTACTTTTATTTATCTGGAATGTTCAGCAATATTCACGCGCTACATCTACCGAAGAAGCTTATCAGAAGTATGGTGAAATCGTAGCAGAAATAATTGCTTTTATTCGCAAACAAAACCACTCGAATTTATTTCTACACAATAACGGATTGCTTTATGTAAATGGCAAAGAAAAACCTGCAACATGGATGAATGCAATTGAAGAAGGCAAACCCATCACACCCCGCACCGGTTATGTGGTCGAAATTAATGCGCTTTGGTTCAACGCACTGAAATTTGCAGCTGAACTTACTCGCTCGGCAAGTAACGAACATGCAGCCGATTTGCTCGATTATCAGGCAGAAATTACTCGTCAGGCGTTTGTGGAAACATTCTGGAACGGCACATACTTGTACGATTTTGTTGACGATGATTATCACGACAGGGAAGTACGGCCTAATATGATTCTTGCAGTTGCATTGCACTATTCGCCACTCGATAAACAAAAACAGAAATCGGTTCTCGACATTACAACACGTGAATTACTTACTCCAAAAGGACTTCGCACATTGAGTCCAAAAAGCGGATCATACAGACCCATCTACATTGGCGGCATGCTTGAACGAGACCGTAATTATCATAATGGTCCGGTATGGCCATTCACTTTCGGCGCTTTCGCAGCAGCTTATTTGCGCATATACAAATACTCGGGAAAATCATTTATCGAACGTATGTTGATAGGATTTGAAGCTGAAATGACCGAATTGTGTATAGGTACGTTACCTGAACTGTTCGATGGAAATCCTCCTTTCAAAGGACATGGAGGTATGTCTTTTGCAATGAGCGTAGCCGAAATATTACGCACGCTTGCTACTTTAAAAAAAATGGATGGGATTTTAACATCAGAAAATCCAGCAAAAGAAGCGCTGCTACAAAAGTAAAAAGCTCAATTTGCAAAAACACATGGGAAATTAACAAATAAAAATTGAAAAGACAATTTATATAATTTATGAAAGTATTAATGTTTGGCTGGGAGTTTCCACCACATATACTCGGCGGATTAGGCACAGCAAGCTACGGACTTACCAAAGGTATGGCAAAGCAACCCGATATGCAAATTACCTTTGTTATACCCAAACCACAAGGCGATGAAGATCAGAGCTTTCTGAAAATTATTGGAGCCAGTTTTGTTCCTGTAGTTTGGAAGGAGAATAATTGGGATTATATTAACCATCGTATTGGTAAATTTATGCATCCCGATGAATATTATTGGCTTCGCAATGGTATAAAATACGACTATAGACGAATTTTCACTGATGATTTAGGCTGCATAAATTTTTCGGGACGATACCCTGATAACTTGATAGAGGAAATATCAAACTACGAAGCCGTAGCAAGCGTGTTGGCTCATCAACTCGACTTTGATATTATTCATTCACACGATTGGCTCACATATCCGGCAGGCGTTTTTGCCAAACAAATTAGCGGCAAACCACTTGTAATTCATGTTCACGCTACCGATTTTGACCGCAGCCGCGGGCAGGTGAACCCAACGGTTTATGGAATTGAAAAAAGAGGAATGGATACTGCCGATCATATTATGACTGTAAGTGACCTCACACGGCGAATTGTGATTGAAAAATACCACCAGGATCCGCGAAAGGTTACAACAGTTCACAATGCTGTTGAGCCCTTGCCCAATGCTGATGCTTTTATAAAAACTCAGCGAAAAGACAAGGTTGTTACGTTTTTAGGACGAATAACCATGCAAAAAGGTCCCGAATATTTTGTTGAAGCTGCTCACAGAGTACTTCAAAAAACCAACAATGTACGTTTTGTAATGGCCGGCAGCGGCGACATGATGAATGCCATGATTGATTTGGCTGCAAAACGCGGAATTGCGCACCGTTTTCACTTCACTGGTTTTCTGAAAGGCAGGCAGGTGCACGAAATGCTTGCAGAAAGCGATGTTTACGTTATGCCTTCCGTATCAGAACCGTTCGGAATTTCGCCGCTTGAAGCAATGCAGGTAGGTACACCTTCTATTATTTCATATCAATCGGGCTGTGCCGAAATTCTTAATCATGCGATTAAAACCGATTATTGGGATATCGATGCAATGGCAGATGCTATTTATGCAATTGTTAAATATCCTGCCATGTACGAAAGTCTCAGAAATCTCGGTCGTGATGAAGTAAATAACATTAAATGGTACGATGCAGGACTGAAAGTAAGGGAAATCTACAACAAAGTTCTTTAAAAAAATTTTTTCTTATTAACTATTTACAAAAAAACTAATACGAATATCAATTTAATACATACAGCATTATGCGAAATATTTGCTTTTACTTTCAGATACATACGCCATTCAGACTAAAAAGATATCGCTTTTTCGACATCGGACAAGATCATTATTATTACGATGATTTCCAAACTGAAGACAGTATACGAAACATAGCTGAACAATCGTACCTTACTGCAAACCGCATTATAGGCGAAATGATTCGGAGTTCGAACGGAAAATTCAAATGTGCTTTTTCGATTTCCGGTCCGGCTATCGAACAACTGGAACAATATGCCCCGGTAATAATAGACAGTTTTAAAGAACTTGCAAAAACCGGCTGTGTGGAATTTCTTGCCGTACCTTATGCATACTCACTTGCTTCAGTGTTCGACAGCGATGAATTTGAACGCCAGGTAAAACAGCATGCTGAAAAAATAGAAGAGTTGTTTGAAAAATCGCCGACAGCGTTTGTCAATTCAGAAATGATTTATTCCGACGAAATTGGCGAAAAAGTACTTGAAATGGGCTATAAAACCATGTTAATTGACGAGGCTAAACATATTCTAGGTTGGAAAAGCCCAAACTATATTTATTCAAATGCAATCAATCAGAAACTTAAACTTGTTGTCCGCAATCAAAAGTTAAGCGATGATTTAGCATTCAGGTTTTCACAACTACTTATTAACG
>CAYQWD010000308.1:0-450 GCA_964420955.1 uncultured Paludibacter sp.
AAGATAATTTTAACCTGAAAAATGCACGCAAAGTACTCGATGCAGATCATTTCGGACTCGAAACTGTAAAGGAACGCATTATAGAACATTTAGCTGTACTAAAACTCAAAGGCGATATGAAGTCGCCAATAATTTGCTTATACGGTCCTCCGGGTGTTGGAAAAACTTCTCTGGGAAAATCTGTTGCACGTGCGCTGAATAGAAAATATGTGCGAGTTTCGCTGGGGGGTTTACACGATGAAGCAGAAATTCGCGGACATCGACGCACATATATCGGTGCTTTGCCCGGCCGCATTATGCAAAATATTAAAAAAGCTGAATCAGCTAATCCGGTTTTTGTGCTCGATGAAATTGACAAAATTACTGCCGATTACAAAGGCGATCCTTCGTCGGCGCTCCTCGAAGTACTCGATCCTGAGCAAAATAACGCTTTTCATGATAATTATCTCG
>CAYQWD010000308.1:488-4136 GCA_964420955.1 uncultured Paludibacter sp.
ATTCCGCGTCCGTTGCTCGACCGCATGGAGCTGATTGAAGTGAGCGGTTATACCCAGGAAGAAAAAGTAGAGATTGCACGCAAGCATTTAATATCAAAGGAACTTGATAATCATGGATTAAAAAAAGAGCATGTAACATTACAGAAACCAATTATTCAGGCTATGATTGATGGTTATACGCGCGAATCGGGCGTGAGGGAACTTAACCGGCAAATGGCTTCACTTATGCGGAAAATTGCAAAACTTGTGGCTACTGATCAGGTTTACGAAAAGGAAATCAACGCCGATGATTTAAAAAAATATCTTGGTACGCCACGTTATTCGCGCGAAAAGTATCAGGGAAATGAATATGCCGGTGTGGTTACCGGTCTGGCATGGACGCAGGTTGGCGGCGAAATTTTGTTTGTTGAATCGAGTTTAAGCAGAAGCAAATCGCCTAAACTGACTTTAACCGGAAATTTGGGCGATGTAATGAAAGAATCGGCTATGCTTGCTCTCGAATATATAAAGTCGCATGCCGAAAAACTCAATATTGAACCGCAAATGTTCGATGACTGGAATGTTCATGTGCATGTGCCCGAAGGTGCAATTCCTAAAGATGGTCCTTCGGCAGGGATTACAATGGTTACAGCGCTTGCTTCGGCATTTACAAAGCGAAAAGTTCGTAAAAATCTTGCAATGACCGGCGAAATTACGCTAAGGGGAAAAGTATTGCCTGTTGGGGGAATTAAGGAAAAAATTCTGGCTGCAAAACGCGCAGGTATTACCGACATAATTCTTTGTAATGAAAACCGGAAAGATATCGATGAAATTAAAACTGTGTATCTGAAAGGTCTGAACTTTCATTATGTTACTGATATTATGGAAGTACTGAACTTTGCACTGGTCAACGAAACTGTGAACTGATTTTTTTTAAAAAAATTTTTCTGAGTTCATTAAACTATAATAATAAATCACAACATTATGGAAACTCAAAATGAAAAAACCTATTTAAAAGTCGACAACCTGATCGATAAAACAAAAAATCTGGGTAAAGAAGCAGGCGAAATTCTTGAAGTTGTGGTAGATAATGTAAGGAAAAGCGATTTTTTTAAAAAAAACGGGCGATTTTTTCGATAAAGCTGAAGCTATTGTTGAGCTGAAAATTAACAATGGATCGTTAAAAAATAACACAATGTGTTTTAAATCAATCTGTTAAGTATTTGCATTGTCGAAATTCTAAAAAGAATCATATAAATACTCAACGCGAAGGACGCAAAGTTTTCAATTTTCACAACATGCTAATAACCCGATTCTTAAATAAAGGACGCAAAGAGGAAAACTTAAAAGTTTTCCTTTGGGTATTTGCATCTTCGCATCTTTGCATTCACTATATAATTTTTTATAACGAACTATTGAATTAATGAACTTGAAAATAAAGTTGTTAAAGAAAAGATCGAAAATTTTGCTGATAAAATAGAAGATACTGCTGAAGATGCATTTTACAAGGCTAAAGCAGCCGGTAAAAATCTGGTTGACAAAGCTGAAGACATAATTGACAGTTTACATGAAAAATTAATAAGAACAAAATCAGCTCCATCTGATTAAAACACAACTCACATTTCATTTGTTTTGATGCTTTAAACGCCTGAATTTGACGTATATAAAAATGATTTTTGTTAGTCGCACAAAAAATATTAACTTTGTAGCCGGTTTGATAATTAACTTACCGGCTTTGTTTTTCCGGCATCAAACCTTTTGGAAATGCAGAAAATGTAACTGAATAAATTAAAAAAACTATTATAATATGATGAATGCTCAAGATATCAAAAACGGAACGTGCATCCGTATGGATGGTCGTCTGTATTTTGTAATCGATTTTTTGCACGTAAAGCCCGGCAAGGGTAATACATTTATGCGCACAACACTGAAAGATGTTGTTGATGGTCGTGTACTCGAACGTCGTTTCAATATTGGTGAAAAACTTGAAGATGTTCGTGTTGAACGCCGCCCGTATCAGTTTGTGTACAAAGAAGGCGCTGACTATATTTTCATGAATCAGGAAACATACGATCAGCATCCCATAGCACGCGATCTGATAAATGGAGTTGATTTTCTGCTCGAAGGAATGGTGGTTGAAGTTGTGTCAGATGCATCGACCGATACAGTGCTTTATGCCGATATGCCAGTAAAAGTGCAGATGAAAATTACGTACACTGAGCCAGGGCTTCGTGGCGATACAGCTACCAACACACTGAAACCGGCAACTGTAGAGTCGGGAGCTACAGTGCGTGTTCCGTTGTTTGTCAACGAAGGCGACATGATTGAAATTGATACTCGCGATGGCTCTTATCAAAGTAGAGTAAAAGGCTGAAAACAAAAAAATAATTCCTTAAAAACCGGTAAACAAAAAATTGTTTACCGGTTTTTTTGTATAATTTTGTCGGTGTTATCAAAAGCTCAAACGTATGAAAAAGTACAGATTTACAAAAAGTTTGAATTACGCCATCAATGGAATGTGGCGCGTATTTGCTACCGAAGCAAACATGAAAATTCATTTGGTAATAACTGTTTTAGTTGTTATTTCCGGTGTTTTGTTTAAAATATCTGTAATTGAATGGCTGATATGTTTGGTTTGTTTTGGTATGGTTATCAGCATGGAAATGATGAATACTGCACTTGAAAAATGGGTAGACTTTGTATCGCCTGAATATCATAAGGCTGCCGGACAGGCAAAGGATATAGCAGCTGCTGCAGTTTTAATGGCTGCTGTGTTCTCAGCTATTGCTGGTTTGGTTATTTTTATACCCAAAGGCTGGGATTTGTTACTGAAATTATTCAAATGAAAAATTAGTAGTTTCAGGTAAATTATTTCAGTATCACACTAATCACTGGATGTAATATGAGTCTTGGCGCCGAATTTTTAAATCTGTTTTTCCCGAATTTATGCCTGATTTGTGGAAACAGCCTGGTTCGAAATGAGCATCAAATATGTTTATCGTGCATCCATGATATTCCCAAAACAAACTATCACCTGATGCCCGATAATCAACTCGAAAAACGATTTTGGGGTAAAGTTCCTGTTTGCAGGGGTGCTTCATACTATTTCTTTCACAAAGGTTCGCCATTTCAGAAACTGCTGCATGAACTTAAATACAAGGGAAATAAGGAAATCGGAGTAATAATGGGTAAACTTGCTGCCGGTGAACTGCTTAACTCACCCGATTTTTGTTCGGTCGACATAATTGTTCCTGTACCTTTACATCCCAAAAAATATGCAAAACGTGGCTATAATCAATCTGAATATATCTGCAGAGGAATTTCTGAAGTGATGAAAAAACCTGTTGACACCAAAAACCTGCAGAGAATACGTGAAAACACAACCCAGACAAAAAAATCGGTTTACGACAGATTTCTGAATACAGAAAATTTATTCGAAATAAAGGATAAATCACTTTTTCAAAATAAACATGTACTGATTGTTGATGATGTGCTAACAACTGGTTCAACTTTAGAGTCGTGTATCAAAGCAGTTTTAGAAACTCCTCATGCAAAAGTGAGTGTTTTTACGCTTGCAATTGCCTGATATAAGTTCTTGAAAAATTTAATTTTGATTCAAAAAGGTTTGAAATTCGACCAACTTAAGCTAAACTTGTAAAAATATGCTTT
>CAYQWD010000309.1:0-4135 GCA_964420955.1 uncultured Paludibacter sp.
TGCTTCAAATATAATAAAACTTGCAGATATACACAATACTTTTTAGATTTATTTATTGATTGTCTTTTGTTTATATGCTTTTTAAGGCTCGACTATTTAATTTTTATTGACGATAGCAAGCCTTGCGTGTAGTGGATAATGGTCGGATGCACGATATTTTCCAACACGGAAATCTGAAACATGGAAATTGGAATCGTAAAGCAGATAATCGATTCTAAATCTATAAATAGATTCGTTAAATGTCCAGCCGAAACCAAGTCCGGTATCGGTGAAAGCATCGCTAAACTCTTTTCCCTTAATTTTTGTATATACGTATGATACCGGCACATCATTTAAATCTCCTAAAATTAATGTTTTATAGGGCGATGATGCTGCAAAATCAGCAATTACTTCAGCCTGTTTTGCACGTACTTTATAAGCAACATTCAACTTTCGTGCAAGATGCCGGGTTGTTTCAGTCAGTTGGTCAGTTGTAAAATTATCTGTCAGTTGTATTGGTTTTGCCTTATCATTTTCGGTAAGTCCGTTTGATTCCAAATGATTGTTGATAACCCTTACAGTATCATTCCCGATTAATATGTCAGCATAAATTGAAATGTTGTATTTCGAAAAATAATCAATAGTATCGCTATTAATAATCGGATATTTCGAAAAAAAAGCATTTCCGTATTTGCACCAACCCTGAACTTTTTTATAAACAATGTAGTTATAAGGATAGTTTTTCAGAATTTTAATTACGTCTTCTTGAAGAAGTCTTTCAGGCTTATGTCCTACAGCAAACTCCTGAAGACAAACAACATCTGCATCTGTTTTTAACACATAACTGATAATGCTGTTAGAATCTTTATCGGTATGTTTTTTTACAGCATCGGTCATTCTTGTATTATAACTTAAAATTGTAAATTCCTGTCCATTCGGAGTTTTATCAAGTCTGCCAAAATTAAGAGGAAAAGTATTCTGAATTTTTGGTATTGCAAGCAGTAAAAGAAATAGTGACAATAAAAAATACCATTGTTTTGAAATAGCCCAAAAAATTATAAAACCAAGATTTAATAATATAAGTATCGGAAACAAAAGTGTTGTAAAAGCAATAATTACGGATTTCTCAGGACTTATAACTGAACCTGAAAGCGACAGAATAAAAATACCTGCAACAATAATATTTGCCACAAGCATGATAAATTTTACCAGTTTCAACCCGAATTTCATATAGTTTCAAGTGCTGTTTGCCTGATTATTTTTTCCCCTGATCGAACAATCGTTTTTTTTCCTCTGCCGAAAGACTTTCATAGCCAGATTTCTTTATCTTATCCAGAATCTTATCAATCAGAACCATGTTTTGCGCTTTATTGGCATTATAATCACCATCGTTCATTTTTCTGCCGGGTTGGGTAGTTTTGAACTTTTTCCGGTTGAATTTTTTGCCCGTAAATGTACAGAAAATAAAATCGATAATTTTATTCACAAACCACGTTAAATCTTTTCCCTGACGCAAAGATACAACAAAAAAATAACCGAACAAAGCGCCGCCAAGGTGTGCAATCTCACCACCGGCATTCATGGATGTGATACCAAAAAAGCTTATCAGCATAAATGCAATGGCAATGTATTTCAACTTAACATTACCCAGAAGCAAAAGACGAAGTTCCATATTGGGCGTCTTTACTGCTGATGCCACCATAATTGCCATAATGGAGCCGGAAGCTCCTATCATCCTGCTAAAAGTGATTGTATCTTCAAAATATGGAAAAATATTAAATGAAATAATGTAAAGTAACGCAGCGGCAATTCCCCCTGATACATATAAACCTACAAGCTGCTTTTCAGTAAAAAACATGGTGAAAATTTTTCCGAACCAGAACAAAGCTATCATATTGAAAAGTATATGCATAAAGTTGGTATGCATAAACATATAGGTAATAATGGTCCATGGATGGGTGAGCAAATCTGGCAATGATGCGGGCACTGCAACGATGGGAAATAAATTGAACGATGCCTTGAAGAGCGTTAGAAATATTACTACAGCGTTGTATACCAAAAACACAGCTGCGTTTATATATATTAATCTTATTACAGAACTTCCGCTACGGAAAGAATGTTTTATATTGTCAATAAAATCCATGTATATTAATTTTTTTTGATCATAAAACAACTCTGATACTTAACTCAACTTTCCTTTTTTCCATAACATTATCATTATAACACCAAATAACATGCCGCCTAAATGTGCAAAATGTGCTATACTGTCACCTGAAAATCTTGCAACACCCAAAAACAACTCAACCACTCCGTAAATTATGACAAATATGCGTGCAGGAATTGGAATTGGAATAAACATCAGGAAAATTTTTTGATGCGGAAAAAGCCATCCGAACGCAAGCAATAATCCGAATACTGAACCTGATGCTCCAACAGTTACAGGTAGATTCATGAAAGCTTCCTTCAGTTCGATTATTGAAGCTGCATCGAAAAGTGCGAGGTTGTCAAAACGAAAAAACTTTGACAGAATATCAGAGTATTGAAGTAAACCTTCGCCGGAATTATTGATAATAGCCTCGTTCATTGCACTTATCAAAGGTTGATACTCAAAAGTCCAGAAAAGTTGCTGCACGATACCTGCACCTGCTCCGGTAACTAAATAATAAATTAAAAACCGCTTGGAACCCCAAGCATATTCAAGCACCGACCCAAACATAAATAGTGCAAACATATTGAAAAAAATATGATTGAATCCACCGTGCATGAACATATAGGTGAACATTTGGGCTACATTAAATTTATCGGCAGCCCAGTAATGCATACCCAGCACATCGGTCAAATCAATCATTACATCCCATTTTCGCAACAATCCTGGCAAGGCTATTGTTGCAAGCCACATAATCAAATTAATGGCAATCAGATTTTTTACAACAGGTGGTATGGAGTCTAAAAACGAAGAACGATTCTGATACATTTTTTAGCAAAGTTTTAGCTTCTCTTAAATTACTCGGTTAAAAAAAAGTGTAAAACCGGACAGATAAGAAAGCTGATATTTGGAAGTACAAAAATAGTGAAAATACTGCTGAAAATATGTTGTTTAACATACTTTTTATGTTGTAGCAGTTATTTTATTTATTTCTAAATAGATTTTTAATTCAAAACTTTATAATCAACACAGTAGTTTCAAAAAATCGAAAAATTATATATACCCGTTCTTAAACCTTTCTGAATTTCGGGTCAACATCCTCAAATATTTAATCTTTAACTTTTTCAGTTATGTTCACACTGATTTTCAAATTTAATCTTATTTACCGATTGGCTGAATTTTCCGGCGCACATCTTTAGAAATTTCGAGAAACATATAATTTACTTTGCCTGAGTGAATGTCTTTCTCATGTTGTTTGTATTTTTTTGTAGCATATTCCTTTGATTTATCGAAAGTTATGCGCGACATTTGATTCTGTGTCATACCTACCATAGTCGAATCAAGATCTTCGTCAGGAAAAAAATCATTCATATCCACATCGCCAATCATTGTAGTTTCTAAAAAGTTCATTTCCTTTCGGTTCGATTCGGTGTAATATCCCACAAACATGTGTCCGGGAGTCCTCACGAGTATTGGCTCTATATTGATTGATCGTAATAGTGATGCAAACAACACACTTCCATCCACGCAGTTTATTTGCGAAGAATTCAGTGCATCCTCGAATGTGCGAATACGCTGTGAAAAAACCACATTACTTGATAAACTTGTATTCGAAACTGAGCTATAACGGAAATTACGCTTTTGTAACACATTCCACAAAGCATACACCTGCCTGTCAACTGCTTCAGCTCCACGAGCCTGATAACCCCAAAACCTGTTTACAATACGCGTATTCAACGCTTCCCGTAACAATTGGTCTATCATTGGGTGATCTTCGTTTACATAGGCTGCGAAAAAAATACCTGTATCGTGAAATTTTTTTCCATTTGTAATATAACCCAGCAAACATTCGTTTAGACTTCTAACCGAAAAAGTACGTACGCGCTGGCCCAACTTTTTTCCGTTTAGCTCTGCAGTTACTACTACACTTATTGGTTCGGCTTGCAAATTGTTTTTTAATGCTTCATAGTTCCAAATAATATCAGGATAAATCAGATATTCAGTTCTGGC
>CAYQWD010000310.1:0-4120 GCA_964420955.1 uncultured Paludibacter sp.
TGATTTAATACACATTGTGTTCTTTTATAACGACCCAATGATGATATAATTAACCTAAAAAAACAAAATAGTTAGAAAAAATGAACTTTAAATCTGTTATAATTATTTGCCGTTGAAGCGTGTCATGGTTAGTTCTACACCTTCCAACACAAAGTTCTTAATTATTTCTATCGCTTTTTCGCAACGTTCAGGCAGAATGGTTTCCTGTTCGGGAGTCCATTTACCAAGCACATATTGCACTTGATGCCCGCGTGGATAATCGTTTCCAATTCCAAATCTCAATCGTGCGTATTTTGAGTGTCCGAAAACTTCTTGTATGTTTTTCAATCCATTGTGACCTGCATCGGAACCATTGGGTTTTAGGCGCAAAGTTCCAAAGGGCAAAGCCACATCGTCAACAATTACCAAAAGATTTTCAGGTTCAATTTTTTCCTTTTGCATCCAGTATCTGATAGCATTGCCGCTTAAATTCATAAAAGTAGATGGTTTAAGCAAAATTAAAGTTCTTCCTTTAATTTTCAATTCTACTGTACTGCCATAACGGTTTTCAGTAAAAAAAACATTGGACGCTCCGGCAAAAGCGTCCAATATTGTAAAACCGATATTGTGGCGGGTGTTATGAAATTCATTACCAATATTACCCAGTCCGGCTATCAGATACTTCATGTTTATTGAAGTTGAATGTGATTATTTTTTTGAAGCTGCCGCTGCTGCTGCTCCACGGGCAGCTCTTGTTAGTTTTACCTGTGCTACTACAGCATTTTTAGCATTCAAAAATTCAAGATTTTCAACAATAAGCTGACCAACCTGAATTGATTTGCCAAGTCCGAGATTTGATACGTTTACAGTAATATTTTCAGGAATATTTGTGTAAATACCTTTTACTTTAAGTTTACGCATTTCCAAACTCAATTTACCGCCGGCTTTAACACCTTCGGCAAGTCCTTCGAGTTTTACAGGAATTTCAACAACTACAGGTTTAACTTCGTTAATTTCCAGAAAATCGAGATGCAAAACTGCATCGCTAACCGGATGAAATTGCAAATCCTTTAATATCGCTTTTGATTTTTTGCCATCAATATTAAGCGCTACTACATAAACATCGGGCGAGTAAATCAATTTTCTGAGATCGGCTGAGGTAGCAGAGAAATGTAAAGTCTCTTTTCCACCATAAAGTACACATGGTACGTTTCCACCCTTACGTTCTACTTTCGATACTTTTTTTCCTAACTCGTTTCTTAAAATTCCTTTTAATTCAAATGTTTTCATTTTTTTTGTTACGTTTTTTGTGTTACTCAAAATTTAAGCTTTTGGTTTTTTTTAAGTGATTTTCAGCTTAATTTCCCATCACACTTTTTCTTTTCAGAAAAGCGGCACAAAATTACATTTTTTTACTGAAACTGCCAATAAATACTAAGCTTACAACCCAAAAAAATGCTAATTTTTAAATGAAAAAATTGAATGTTGTAAAATTTTTGCACATTATTGTTGTGATTGTGTAATAATTATTACTTTTGTATATAATCTAAAGAAATATACAAAAAATATGATTCAGGAAAATTTTATTCGTCTTTTCGAAGACGCTTTTCGGAAAAACTGGGAATTGCCTGCTTACAGTAATTATGGTGAAGATTTTACACTTACTTACGAAGATGTGGCAAAGCGGGTTTCTAAACTGCACATCCTTTTTGAACAATGCGGTATAAAACAAGGTGATAAAATAGCACTTATTGGACGGAATAATGCAAACTGGGCAATTACATATATTGCAACCGTAACTTATGGAGCCATTATTGTCCCTATTCTGCAGGATTTTAATGCAAACGATGTTCATCACATTGCCAACCATTCCGATTCCCGGTTGCTTTTTGTAAGCGATTCAAACTGGGAAAACCTCGAAGAAGAAAAACTTACCTCGGTAAAAGCTGTGTTTTCACTCACTGACTTTAATTGTATTTCAGTAAAAAAAGATTTAAAGCAGCAATATTATTCTGATAACAATAAAGCAGTTGAAGAAGTTGAGTCTGAAACTTCTGAAAAACCAGACTGCGAGTATGATATCAGCCAGTTGCAACCCGATGTTATTAATGTAATTTTTAAAAGCAGACATCCGCACGGTTTTTTTCGGGACAACGTAAGGTATATTGATAAACCAAACACTGAATTAGTATCAATCAACTATACTTCCGGTACAACTGGATTTAGTAAAGGAGTAATGACAAGTGGAAATGCTTTAGCAGGAAACATAACTTTCGGTCTCAGAACCGGATTGGTTGGTCCGCGATACCGGATTATATCATTCTTGCCGCTTGCTCATTCTTATGGTTGTGCATTCGAATTTCTTACTTCAACTGTTGCCGGTTGTCATATTCATTTTATAGGTAAAATCCCATCGCCAAAAATCTTGTTGAATGCATTTGCAGAAGTAAAGCCAAACGTTGTTTTTCTTGTGCCGCTAATAGTTGAAAAAATCTACAAAAAACAAATTCAGCCCTTACTTGCAAAACCAAGTATGCGATGGGTATTAAGCATACCACTCCTTGATCAAACTGTTTTGAACCAAATTAAAAAACGATTAATGGATGCATTTGGCGGTGAGTTTTCTCAAATTGTAATCGGTGGAGCTCCACTTAATGCCGAAGTCGAAGAATTTTTCCATAAAATTAAATTTCCTTACACCATTGGTTACGGAATGACCGAGTGCGCTCCACTTATAAGTTTTGCTGATTATCGTGAGTTTGTTCCAAAGTCAGCCGGAAAACTCCTCGATATTATGGAAGCAAAATTGATAAATGTAGATAAAGAAACCGGAGTTGGAGAAATTTGTGTGAAAGGCGAAAATCTGATGGATGGCTATTATAAAAATCAGGAAGCTACTGAAAGCGTAATGGATGAAGAAGGATGGCTGCATACAGGTGATCTTGGTAAAATTGATGAAAATGGAAATATTTTCATTCGTGGAAGAAACAAATCAATGATTTTGGGAGCAAGTGGACAAAATATTTACCCTGAAGAAATTGAAGCCAAACTCAATAATATGCCTTTCGTAATGGAAAGTCTGGTTATTGATGATAGAGGTAAACTGGTAGCGCTCGTTTGCCCTGATTACGATGCAGTAGATGCTGAAAAACTGACCGAAAAGCAACTTGAAGAGGTAATGGAAGAAAACAGAAAAACACTCAATTCAATAGTTGCTTCGTATGAAACAGTTTCAAAAATAAAACTGTATCCCAACGAATTTGAAAAAACACCTAAGAAAAGTATAAAACGCTATTTATATTCCAATATTAATGCCGATGGAAAAGGCTGATAAATAAGGAAATTAGTGCGAAATTTCAGGTTCGGCAAAAAAAATAAAAAAAATGGAAAAAATCATTGTAAATGAAAAAAAATGTAGTATTTTTGCGCCGATTTTGAATTGCATAATAAAACAAGTTTAATTTTAAAAAGGATTAGAAAAAATGAAAAAAGTATTTTTATTTTTTGCTGTAGCTATCGTTTTTGCTTCTTGTGCTCCTAAAGCAACAGAAACTGAAGAAGTTCCTGCTTCTGACTCAGTAGTAGTTGTTGACACAGTAGCTGTTGACACAGTAGCTGTAGAATCAGCAGCTGTTGATAGCGTAAGCTAAGAAACAGAAAAAATGTTATCGGGCAGTTAATTTATTTTAACTGCCCTTTTTCTTTCTGTAGAAACAATTTTTGTATTCAAACTGGCAAAAAAACAGTATTAGTCAAAAAAAAATAAAAAAAAAATCGAATTATATTAATGCAAATATGAAAATTATTTGTAAATTTGCACCGATTTTGAATTACAAAAAGAAACATATTAAATTAAGAAAGGATTTTTAAAATGAAAAAAGTATTTTTATTTTTTGCCGTTGCAATGGTTTTTGCTTCATGTGCTCCTAAAGCAACAGAAGAAGCTGCTCCAGTTGAAGAAGTTGTAGTTGCTGATACAGTTGTTGCTACTGTAGATTCAGCAGTGGTTGATTCAACAGCAGTTGTAGCAGAGTAATAGCTAAAGCCAGAAGAAAAGCTCAAGCAAAAAATGCTAAGAAAGTTAAGAAGTCCGTTTATTAACGGACTTCTTTTATTAGTAATAGTTAATGTATGATTTGAT
>CAYQWD010000311.1:0-4116 GCA_964420955.1 uncultured Paludibacter sp.
TTCGGGTAAGCCGTTGAAATACATAGCACGACGGGCATTGCTGCATCGTACATTTTTCACTTGAATGTTGCGGAAAGTAGGCGTAGTTTCGTCAACCGGTGGCATCTCACGTTTGATGGTCGATTCCATACCGGCTTCAAGTACTTCCACTGCCGATTTGTTCATGTAATACAAATCGAAAAGCAGCGCTTCAGTAGCAATATCGTACATACCGATGTTTTCGATATAGATGTTTTCTACTGTTCCTCCGCGTCCCCTCCGGCTTTTAAAACGCAAACCAACATCGGTGCCTAAAAACTGGCAATTGCTTACTTTTATATTGCGTACACCGCCCGACATTTCGCTGCCAACCACAAAACCGCCATGTCCTTTAAATACTGTACAATTGTCCACTATCAGATTTTCGCATGGTTTTCCGCGTCTTCTACCATCTTCATCTTTGCCGCTTTTGATACAAATGCCATCGTCGCCTACATCGAATGAAGAATTTATTACTAAAGAATTTTTGCACGACTCCAAATCCAGTCCATCGCCATTAGCCGAAAAACTCGGATTGCGAACCGTAACGCCATCGATTATTACATTTTCGCACATAAGCGGATGCAAATTCCAGGCTGGAGAGTTCTGAAAAATAACGCCTTCGAGCAGTAAATTTTTGCAGTTGATGAAACTTACCATAACCGGGCGAAGGAAATCGCGGATTTCCATCCATTCAGCATCAGTTTTCAGGTTTCGGGGCACATTCATATCGGCCATGCTGTCAGCTTTTACATAAGCTAATGATGGCATCCAGTAATCAGGGCGCTTGAATGCTCCACCACGTGCTACGTTTCCACTGTCGTTCGGATACTTTTTCCTTTTTTACCGGCCGCCAGTATTGCCCGTTACCATCAATAGCTCCTTTTCCGGTTATGGCAATATTTTCGAGGTTGCGTCCTGAAATTGGCGATTGACAACGTTTGGTGTCGAGCCCTTCAAACGATGTTTCAACTATCGGATACAAATCCTTATCCGGTGAGAATAGTATTATTGCGCCAGCTTCGAGATGAAGATTTACATTACTTTTAAATACGATTGGTCCGGTAAACCAAACACCAAGAGGGACATTTACTGTTCCGCCGCCTTTGCTTGAAACAGCCTCAATAGCTTTTGCAAATGCTTCGGTGCAAAGAACTTTCCCATTTCCCACTGCTCCAAAATCTGTTATCGAAACTGTATATTTCGGAAATTTCGGAGCGTGTACACGAGGCATATCAAACGGAAGATCTTTGTAAAGATATTCGTACTTGTAGTTTTTGCTACCATCAGCATTACATGATGTTAAAACGGACAATAGAAAAACCGAAAATATCAAAGCTGTATTTTTCAGCAAAAATTTTTGATTCATTTTGTTCATGTTTAAAATAGTAGAAATTTATTTTTTAGAATTTAATATATGATAGTATTTTATTGGTAATCCGTCCAACCGCTTTAAGCGGTTGGACAGGTAGTGCAAAAATAGTTATTTGCAAAAAAAGGACGTTTATATTAGTTGATATTTTTCTGAAATATTAATCTTCAAATTTTTAAATTTTCAAAATCATTCTTTAATCCCTAAATAATATCCTGTTACCGGACTTTGCGGATAACCCTGCGAACGTTGCAATACGTAACTTCTGTAAATCGGATCCTGCATTAGCGTTACTCGGCGGTCGGCAGCCTGAATGTTTGTTCGGTAAATTCGAATTTCTTCCTGTAAAACAGTGATTATTTCTTCGCGCCAGTCGCCATCATAGTCGGCAATTATCATGATATTTCCTTTGATACTGTCGGTGATTGAATTTCCTTTGAATTTCGATATTTTCATTCCTGCATCAAATCTGCGTCTGAATCGTTCTCTTCTTGCTTCCTGTGTTTCATTTTCAGCAGGTCGAGTTTCGGGTCTTTGTCCGAAATCCATAGTAAGTGTTTCGCGAAGTAAATCGGCATCCCACCACGTCCAGTTGCGGCAATCCGGAACTTCTTCATTAGTCGAATTCAGTTTAGCTCCTTTAGCATTAAACAAGTATTTGGCATTGCTGCCGCCTTTTTGATCTTCACTTGCAAAACATTCAAGTCCGGAATGTGTTGGGTCAAAATCTGCAACCATCCCATCGCCAACATGATAGGTTGGTTCTCCGAATTTCCATATTAATTTTCCGGTTTTTGCATCAACAACCATCACGCCGCGTCCATCAGTCTGCCATGGTTCGGAAACCAGAAAAACCTGCATTCCTTCCAGCGAAGGGTCAATTTGTGTGAGGTATGCTTTATCGCTGTGACCCAAACCTGCCGACCAAAGCAGTGTCCCATTATCATCGAGCATGCACGATCCCAGCAAAATTTCATCGCGTCCATCGCCATCAACATCGCCGCAAACCATATTGTGAGCTCCTTGACTTCGCACTACAGGATTTTCCTCATCACCATCCCAACGCCAGAGTTTTTCAAGTTTATTCCCGTTAAGTTGCCATGCATCCACCACCATTAGTTTATATGTACCGCGTGCTGCCAAAATGCGGGGAGTTTTTCCATCGAGATAAGCCATGCCAATCTGGTTGCGGTTTTGGCGGTTTACATCGCCATAACGGAAATTCCGTTCAGGCCAGTTTGCCCGTGCTATTTCCTTGCCGGTCATGCCATCAAGAACGAGCAAATACTCGCTTCCGGCAAAGATCCGCCATTTCTCATTTCGTTTGTAATCATTACCGGCTACTTTCATAACTACTTCTGATTTACCATCGCCGTTAAAATCATAAGCCATAAACGGCGAGTACCAAACTCCGGGCTCAATTCCCAAACCCAAATCGTAAGTCCAAAGGTAAGTCCCATCGCTCAGATAAGCCGAGAGTTTATATGTGATGCCGGTAGTGTCAGCAGGCATGCCCGGATCAACATTCGAATCGGGTGTGCGAACAATAAAATCATAAGTTCCATCACCGTTCAAGTCGGCAACTGCCATTTTTCCGATTCGTTCTTTTGTATCGACTTTTACCGAAACAAAATTCTTCAGTGAATTAATATTTACATTCAATTTTTCGGATGATTTTTGCTCTTTTTTATGGGTTATTACACCGATTGAATATTCTACATTTCCTTTTACAGGCTGAACATCCAAAAAATCTGTAGTTTGAGTAATTGGTTTTGTGTTCAATTTTTTTGTTTTTCCATTAACATTCCTGTAAATGTTGAAAGCTACCTTTGCATCATCCATATTCAGCAATCTCCAGCTTAGATACACACTCTTCCCATTGTCTGTAATTGCAGCAGATAAACCACGGTTCAGTTTTTCCACAACTCTTTCTTTAGCAAAACCATTTATTATAGGTTTCGGCTCATGCCGCGGTTCAAGAATTTCGTATTGGTATGTACGTTCACGCGGATCCTGAGCGTAGATAAAGTTAAAACAAAAAGCAAGTACAATAAATATTGATTTTCTTAAATTCATAGGATATTTTTTTATTTGTCAGATATTTAATAGAACGCTGATACAGCGGATAAGGCTGATTTTTGCTGATTATTAAATGTATAAATGAATTTGATTCGGATTATTAATTTCATAAATGAAATTATCGGATTTTTATCCGTTTTCATTCGCCTCATCCGCTAAATCAGCGTTCTATCAAGATTGATTTTATGTTTATTCATAAACACTTTTCTTTTAAATTCAGGCTCGGATCCAAAATTAAAAAGAAACCCCAATTCTTTATTTGTTGCTTTTAAATAATTCACTAATTGACATTCATGTTCTTCTTGTATTGAAGCACATGCTTTTAATTCCAGTATAATTAAATTGTCAACAATGATATCTGCAAAATAATCTCCTACTATAACCTTATCATAAAAGACATTTATTTTTTGCTGACTTTGAGCATTTAAGCCAATTTTTTTTAACTCTAAAAGCATTGCATTTTCATATCCTTTTTCAAGAAAGCCATAACCTAAAAGTATTATAAACTTTATAGTAACAATTGATAATTTTATCAGATAAATCTTTGTGAATTAAATCCATGGCGTTTGAATTATTTTTTATTTAAATTTTTGGCGTATAGGTCAAAATGGTTGTTAAAAAAGTGTTAATGATTTCAAGAGGTCAAA
>CAYQWD010000312.1:0-4114 GCA_964420955.1 uncultured Paludibacter sp.
TTTCGCGCACATTTAACCACGGGATAAGTCTCATATCCTGAAAAGAAAAACCAAAATCATGAATATTTTTTCGTTCAATTTTTCCTTCCTTAGCTTTTACAAGAGCAGCTATAAGTTTAAGTAATGTGGTTTTACCATGCCCCGAAGGAGCTTTTATAAAATAAACTGTTCCAGAATAAAAAGATTGACTGAAATTTTGCAAAACTTTTTGCAAGCCAAATTGCACTGAAACATTCTTTAAATTAATTTCTTTGTTTTCTATTTTTTTGGGATGTAAAATCTGAGGTCGTTTTTTGTAATGTGGCTCAACTATTATTTTTGAGATGTTCAGTTTTGATATTTGTTTAAATCCGATATCAAACAAATAACTTAACGCTATAGCAATTACAGTCCATGCAATTAATTCGGAAATATTAATAAAAACCTGTGCAGCTTTCATGCTGCTGCCAATACCACGCAGTGGTTGTGCCAATACTTCGCCAATTATCACTGCACGCCATCCAAAACCCATTGCTGAACTGATTCCACCAAAAATTACCGGTTTTGCAGTAGGAAGGTATAAAGTAATAAATCGGCTTAAAGGTGTTTTACCGAATACTTTTGCCATCTCGGTAAGGTTTTTATCGGTAAGTTCAAAACCATTGAGCATACTTTGGTAAATAACCGGAAACATTGTAATTATGGCAATAAACACGGGTAAAAATTCGGGCGAAAACCAAATTAATGCCACTAATACCAGTGAAATAACAGGAATGGATCTGAACAATACGATGAAAGGATGAAAAAATGATTTCAGAAAGTTCGAGAAAACAGCGCCAATACTGAGTAACAATGCCAACAATACCGAAATAACAAAACCTTCTATACCACGAAATACGGTCATTCCAATAGCTGTATAGAAGTTTTGGTCAGCGAATAAGTAAATTATCTGTTTTAACAGTTCGGTTACTCCTGGAAAAATGTGAGGAAATCCAATGGCAATAGATATAATTTCCCATGAAACAAGGATTACCAGAAGCGCCGATATAAGCGGTAAATATCTTTTTATCGGATTCATTTAATTCAATTCATCTTATAAATAAAGTCTGCGTCTGGATGTTTTCCGCCTATTGATCGTTTATCATACCGATGAAAAATATCAAGATAATGATACAATTCATGTTCGATTGCAAAAGCTGCAACATAACGAACGTTACAAAGTGGCAATGATAGGTGGGCAGTATGCAAATCGGGCAGTATGTGTAATTTCACTGCTAATTGAGCCGATTCTTCGGGATGATTATTTATAAAGTTACAACTTAACCGAAATTCGTCTGCAATTCTCTCAGTTGCATCAGGATACCTTTCTGAAAATTTTCTGCTAACCAAAAATGCAGTCTGAATAAAAATATCCCGTTCTGCATTGTCCACAAAATCTTTACAGTTGATATCTGAAACAATTTTAATTGTTGAATCTTTTGCCAGAAGTATACTTACAGCAGGCTCGGACAAAACTGCAGTTTTTACTTTTCGCTGAAGGAGCGCCTGTGCTACATCAGTGTTTGATGAGTAGGTATAATTAAATTTTACGTTTTTTATATTTATTTTTTTGAGTAGATTTCTGAACAAAATATCGGGAGTAACACCTTGCCCAAATACAGCAATTTCTTTATTTTCGAGCTGATAAATATTTTGTATTTTTAAATCGTTTGTAAGTAAATATAAGGTACCCCAAACCGGACAAGCTATCATTTTATAATCCAAACCCTTATTATATAAATTAACTGCTATAACAGTAGGAAGAATAGCAAAATCAATTTCACCACGCATCATGAGCGACTGGATTTGTTGAGGTTCGTTTTTTATTACATATTCCACTTTTCTGCCATTTATCTCTTGAACTTCATTCATCATTTTCATGAAACTAATTTCAGAAGGACCTTTGAGAACACCGATACGGACTACATCCCGCTCGACACTTTGGCAGGATAACAAGAAACCTGAAACGGTAAAAAAAATTACTTTTCTAATAATAAAATGAAGGATTTTCATATTTATAATTTCAAGATTTAATAAAATTTCATTGCATATAAATTATTAATTCAATCAGCGTTTTTTTATCCTTACCCACACCCATAATATATTTGAACCGGAATTGCAAAGCTGATTTGCTATATTTTTTTTAAAATAATGACAGATATTTCCGGCCTGACGCCTATCTGCATGGGTAATCCAACAAAGCCAAGTCCGCGGTTAACATACAAAAACTGATGTTTTTCGTTATACAATCCGGCATAACGCGGAAATACTAACGAAGCAGGCGAGTATAATTTATTGCCAATTTTTATTCCCATTTGTGCAGCGTGAGTATGTCCTGCTAAAGTAAGAAAAATTTCTTCATAATCTCTCACTTCTTCGTCCCAATGTGTGGGATCGTGCGAAATTAAAATTACCGGTGTGTTTTTATTAGTTCCCATTAGCGTTTTATTCAAATCGCCGTAACGCGAACTAAGATACCTACCGGTATTTTCTACTCCGGCAAGTACTAAACTATCGCTCTCAATTTTGAGCAATTTGTTCTTGTTATCAAGTAAAACAAAACCAAGTTTTGCAAACGAATCCTTTATATTTCGAAGATTAAGGTTTTTTTCTTCGACTGTTTTCCATTCGGAGTAATCGCCATAATCATGATTGCCCATTACTCCGTATTTTCCATATTTTGCTTCTATTTTATTAAAAATGCTATCCCAGCCTATTGTCTCTTCTGCAAAATTATTAACCAAATCGCCCGAAAATACAACAATATCTGGTTTCTGATCATTAATAAGTTTAACAACAGTACGATATTTATTTTTCTTGTTGCTATAACTTCCCAAATGTAAATCGGAAATATGAACAATTCTGAAATTATTAAATGCTTGGGGTAAATTTTTATAAGGCACTTCGGTATATGTAACTTCAACAAAACGGGGAGTAACAAATGCACCCAGAAGCATTACAACAACTATTGAAGCAGATGTAAGAATACGTACCAGTGGAAAATATGCAGAATCGCGTTTGTAAATTTTGATGTATAGCTTGTTAAAAATATAAAAAAATACGTGTGTAATTTTGGGTATATAAATTATCAGAAAAAAGAAATAAAGCCACATAATATACATAACCACTCTGAAATTCTGCAATTGTTCTAAACGGAATTTTATGTAAATAAATGCAAAAGTGAATATTAATGCAGGTATAATATGAAGAATTATATATAGTGGTTTGGCTTTTTTGTTTTTAAGTTTCAGGTAGAAAAAAATGTCTGGTATGGCTATCATTACCAGAAACAAAATAAGCACTGAGGTGTATAATCTCATAAATCAGATAAAAGTAATAAATTTGATACACAAAGATAGCTTTTAAGTTCGGTTAATTGAAGTAATTGCTTCATTTTTTCAAAATTAATATTATATTTGCGAGACATAGCATAAAACCATAATGTCCTTTCATAAATGAATCCACATACAATATTTATTCTGATATTAGCATTACTAACAGCCGATTTCATAATAGAAAGAATACTTTCGCTGCTGAATATTTCACACTCCAAATTGCCTTTACCAAAACTAATTTCAGATATATACGATACTGAAAAATATCAAAAACAACAACAATATTTCCGGGTAAATTCTAAGTTTGGATTCATCACATCTACATTCAGTTTTATTCTGATAATGCTTATGTTGATTTTTGGAGGATTCGGATGGCTTGATCTAACAGTAAAAGGCATTTCTGATAACATAATACTACAATCACTGCTATTTTTCGGCATAATATTTTTAGTTAACGATTTTATCAGTATTCCCTTTGCCTGGTACGATACTTTTGTTATAGAAGAACGTTTTGGATTTAACAAAACAACTCACAAAACATTTATTTTTGACAAATTAAAAGGTTACCTGCTTACAATTATTATTGGAGGTTTATTGCTTACAGCAATAATTTATATTTATCAACTTACTCCTGATAATTTTTGGTTTATAAGTTGGGGAGTAGTTACGGTTTTCAGTTTGTTTATGAGTATGTTTTATTCTGAGTTGATAGTTCCGCTTTTCAATAAACAAACGCCGCTTCCGCAAGGCGAACTTAGAGC
>CAYQWD010000313.1:0-1147 GCA_964420955.1 uncultured Paludibacter sp.
TAGATAGTCTATTTTGATAGACTTTGTTTCAATTGTATGACGAAAAAAATTGGGTTTTACATACGCTTTGAGCATTGAACAGAGACTAGCACTTAGTAAACTTCAACACACTTTTACTTGTTTACAGCTCAAAAGTGAACGATCCCACAGCCGCCCAAACTCATAGACTTGACCTTAACAGGAAAGAATAATTGATGTTAGTGTAACTTTCTTTTTTATCGAAAAAGTTGAATTTGTATTTTTCAAAAATCCATCCAACACATACAAATACAGAAAACTATAAATAAAACAGGAATTTTTCAATATTATACTGAAAAAAATAATTTTTGGGAAAACACTATCATCTATTTAGTACAATTGAGCACATTAAAGCGTGGTAATTCTGAACTTTAATTCATATTCTTTTTTGTCCAGCGTATATTTTTTTAATACACCCGGTCCGCAACTGCTATTTCCCAAACCCATCACTGCTGCATCGAGATTTAAAATTACTTCTTCCCTTGGTATAAGATTGCAATTGTGCGATTCTCGGGCTAAATCGTTCACTGAAAAATGAATTGCGGATGCAGAAAAGGGTTTTTCGATGGCAGAAATTTTCAATCCTTTCCCTTTTTTGTCGGTAAGCAACAAATATCGAATGTCTTGCCTGTTACCGGTATCCTGCGGACGTGGATAATTTACAGCCATTTCGTTAATATTTTTTTGCCAAAATCCAACAATACTCGATGACTTTCGATCAGGATAATTTTCGTGAGGACCGCATCCTAACCAACTGAATTGCTTGTAATCTTTGTTGATTGCAAAAGCTATACCCAACCGCGGCAAATCAGGAAGGTTATCAATGAGTTTGAAACTTACTGCTAAGTCAATTGTTCCCTCGGCAAAAACATGGTACACAAATTTTGTTTGAATTCTACCTTTCAGGTAATGATTTGATTTATAAACTTCAACTGTCAGTGCACCATCATTTCGGATGGAATATTTCACAGAATCCACTGCAACGATTGGTGAATCAAGTTTATTCGCTTTCCAGTCTTTTGCCAGCCAGTTTCCAAAACCTTTATCGTTGTCGGTTGGAGCGCGGAATGCTTGAACCACGGGTTGATTTTCAAAACCGGATAAGTTTGTTGCCAGTATTTCTTTTTCT
>CAYQWD010000313.1:1157-4112 GCA_964420955.1 uncultured Paludibacter sp.
AAAATTAATCGATGTTAGATTTCCGGTTTTCAGATTCCAATGTATTGACAAGTTTTTTGCTTTTACCCGTAAAAAATCATTTATTTTTTGAATGTTCAACTTTCCTGAGTTTGCTTTACTGTCATCGGCAAGTTTTGATTTCTGCAAATTTAATTGTTCGTAGGCAACCACATGGCCAGTTTCTGCCCAAAGTGTATTTTTCTTCAGTTTAAAATAAATATTCAAGTTGAATTCCGCCGATAAATTATCTGTTTTACCAATATAGTATCGCCCGGTTGAGCTTCGGGCATTGTAAGAAAACCGGATTTTCGGATTTTTCCGTTTTCAGTCAAATCCCACAAACAATTGTATAATGATAAATCGGAGTGATGCTGACGATTGATAATTTGAAGTCTTCCGTTTACCTGTTTTATGTCGATGGGCTGATACACTTTTCGTACTTCCTCATATTTCGGTGTAATTTCACGATTGCTCATTACAACACCATTCATGCAAAAGTCTTTTGAATTCGGCGCATCGCCAAAATCGCCGCCATAAGCCACCATAATTTTCCCGTTTGGCAGTTTTTTATAAATACCCTGATCTGCCCAATCCCAAATAAAACCGCCCAACATGCGTTTGTGGCTATAAATTTCGTCCCAGTATTCCTGAAAATTTCCCATGGCATTTCCCATGGCATGTGCATATTCACTGGTTAAAACCGGACGGTTATCATTACTTCTATTCGCGATGTCGAGTAGTCTTTCCCAGCGCGCATTTTCGGGACGTTCGGCATCGCTTCCTTCTGCAATTCCCGGATTTAAATATTCTTGTCGAACGCGCGGATAAAAACGACTGATCATATCAACCGTTGAAGGGTCAGGTTCAACATTAATTCCCTGGGCGCCTTCGTAATGAACAGGTCGTGTAGGGTCAAAATCTTTTAACCAAGCCGAAAGAGCTGCAAAATTTGGTCCATAACCGCTTTCGTTACCGAAACTCCACAATATAACCGAAGGGTGATTTTTATCTTTTTCGGCCATACGAATGCCTCTATCCATGAAAGCCGGTGCCCAATCGGGATCGGAAGCCAATTTTCCGCGCAAACCATGTGTTTCGATGTTGGCTTCGTCCATCACATAAATTCCCAACGAGTCGCACAACTCGTACCAACGCGTAACATTAGGGTAATGAGCTGTTCTCACAGCATTGATATTTGCTCTTTTCATCAACAGAATATCCTGCAACATTCGCTTTTCTGTCATCACTTTTCCAAGTTCGGGGTCATGTTCGTGCCGGTTTACACCCCTGAGTCGCACAGGTTTTCCATTTATGAGAAGTTCCCCTGTTTTAATTTCAACTGAACGAAAACCTATGCGTTGTTGAATACGTTCCACCACATTTCCCAAACTGTCTTCGAGCGTAAGTTTTAGAGTATAGAGATTTGGCGTTTCTGCTGTCCATTTCAGCGGGTTCTTTATCGTTCCCGAAATCCTTCCTGTTTTTCGCGGTCCGCGTTGCGGAGTCCATTCGTTCATCAGCGCAGCTTTATTTTCTTTATTTATGATGTCCGAAGCCGAAGCAGTTTGATTGAAAATTTGCTCAATAATTGCCCGAACTTTGTAACCTTTTCCCGTCTCATTTCCATAAACCGCCAGTTCAGGGTCAATTTCTATCCGAAAATCAGTGTAATTTTCTTCGGGAATTGTTCTGACAAAAAAATCGCTAATTCTGATTTGCGGAGTGAGATACAATGTAACATCGCGGTGTATGCCTCCGAAACGCCACATATCCTGATCTTCGAGGTACGAGCCATCGCTGAATTTATAAACCTCGATAGCAATCTGATTTTCTCCCGGTTTCAGTAATTCAGTTACGTTAAATTCAGAAGTTTCCATGCTTCCCTGACTGTAGCCAGCTTTTTGTCCGTTAATCCACACATAAAAAGCGCTTTGCACGCCATCGAAACGCAGGAAAATCTGTCCGTTAGATTTCCACTTATGGGGTAAAACAAATGTTCTACGATACTGTCCTACAGGATTTCGTTCAGTAAATGCAGTGAAGCGTTCAGAAGGAGTTGAAGTTACACGTGGCGGATTAATTTTAAACGAATATCCTGCTGAAATATAAACCGGCGTTCCGAAACCGTTTACTTCCCAGTTGGCAGGTACTGGAAAACTTATCCAGTGTCGGTCATCAAAATCGTTTGTAAAAAAGTTTTTTATCCTAGATTCCGGCGTTTGCGACCAGTGAAATTTCCACTTCCCGTTCAAACTAATTTGTCTGTCAGTTGGAGTTTTATCAAATCCAATAAATGCAGCCCGTGCCGGTTCGCGGTTTATATGCAGCATATAATGATTTTCCCAATCGGGCTGTTGTGCATAAAGTACAAACAGTCCGTTAAAAATTACAGTTAAAATATGTATATATATCTTCATCATTCAGGGGAAAAATAATGTAAAATGACGCATAAGAAAGCGGTGTGTACTCAAACCAAACGCCTGCTGAAAATGTATGGAAATTTAAAATATTATCAACATCATGATGATATAAGATTCTGGTAACTATCAATGGGTAGTTATAAAATAATACAATACGTATTAAATCAAGCTGTTATGTATTGACAATATTATTATTCTAAAAAGATTAATTTAAATACTCAACGCGAAGGACGCAAAATTTTAATTTTTTACAACATGCTAATAACCTGATTCTTAAATGAAGGGTGCGATGAGGAAAGCTTAAAAGTTTTCATCTGGGTTTTTGCAACTTCGCAGCTTTGCGTCCACAATAATATTTTCATAACTAACTATTGTAGCTTTATAACTTGGTTATCATAATTGAGAAAATAAAGAATATGAATGATTTTACTTTTCAGAATATGAAATTTTGAGTCAAAAAAAAAACTGAAAACAAATTTATAACTAGTCGAGCCTTAAAAAGCCCATTTACGATTATAAAAAATTAAAAAAATGT
>CAYQWD010000314.1:0-4070 GCA_964420955.1 uncultured Paludibacter sp.
CATGAATTGATGAAAACAGGAAATTTTGCAACATCGAAATATCTGATTGGAATTAGCTGGAAAAACAGTTTCAGCCTTTCAAAATTTTCCTCGCTTGTGGCTACACATAAATTTGGGGTGGCTGTGCTTGACCGCTATGGAAACGAATTTGCACCTTCGCTCATGGGTTTCCCGCCGGTTGCAAACAAAGCTGCAAATTTGATTATTCCTTATGATAATGGCGCAGTTTTTCACAATCTTCTTTTTCAGTGGGAAAATGTAACGGGTGCAGAATATTTTGTGATAGAATTTTCTGAAAAGTCTGATTTTTCAAATGTATTTTACCGCACCGATACCGAAAAAAACACTTTTGACATTTCAAATTTATATTTAGAAACAGGTAAAACCTATTATTGGAGGGTTAGAACCCGAAAAATAGGGGTTGCTGATGCAATTTCGGAAATCAGAAGTTTCTCATTGCTCACTTTAAATATTACTTCTCCTAAACAAAGTCAGACTGGAATAAGCATTTCTCCTCAATTTACATGGACAACAATATCCGGTATCGACAGTTATACCCTGCAAATATCAGAAACATCAAATTTTTCAAAAATTCTCCATGAGGCAACTGGCTTAACTGCCAACATTTACAATCTCGGTTTTGGAACTTTACAAAGCAATAAAACCTATTATGTGAGAGTAAAAGCTGTGCTTGGCGATGCATCTTCGTTCTGGTCGGATGGGGTTATGTTTAGTACTGAAAATGTTTCACCGGCAGTGCCTGTGGTGTTGTCTCCTTTACCCGATTCGAGAAATAATATTTCATCAGGCTTGTTAATTAAAGTTCAACCGGATTATTATGCCACAAGTATCACATTCCAGTTTAATTTGAGCAGTGGATTTTCGGTATTTTCCAATGTACAAAAAACACTTGATTATGGACAATACGAAGGTATTGTTGAAGGATTAAGATCAGATACTTTGTATTATGTTCGGGCTCGTGCCAATTTTTCAACCGGCAGTACCGCATGGACAAATGTATTCACTATCCGCACAAAACTCGACACGCATATTGCTGAACTTGCCAATAATGAAACTTCTGTTTTCAGCCCAACCCAGATTACTGCATCAATTCATTTTGTGAAATTTGATCTTGAAAAACAAAATCGGGTTCGGTTGTATCTTACAGATACAAATGGCAGGAGAGTGCAAGAAATTGCTTCAGGCATATTCAGTTCAGGAAGTTATAGTTATACTTTTGAAACCGATGATTTAAAACGCGGAATATATTTACTCGTGTTTGAAACAATGAACGGAAAAAAAATTCTGAAACTCATTAAATAATACATGGATATTCACATTATACATAAATAATCATGAAAAAACTGATAATATTTTTTCTTTTTCTTTATCAAGTTTCGCTTGCCCAAAATATAGTTGTAAACTCTGTAAAACAGTTGAGAATTATTCACAAAGATGCATCTTATCCAACTTTAAGTGCCGATGGAAAATTACTCACATATTCCACCTCGAGCTATAAAGGTTTATACCTTTACAATTTTACAACTGAAAAGTCTACGGAAATAACCTCGGCCGATGGCGCAGGTTATCAGCCGGTAATAACGCCCGATAATACAGGTGTCTATTTTCAAAAATCAGAATTTGTAAACAATCGCAAATTTGCCTCGATTCAAAAATATTCGATTCCCGAAAATAGAACAACGCAAACTGAAGCCCCAACACGCACTCTGAAAGCTCCTGCAATTTCAGGAAATAAAATAATTTACAAGAAAAACGATGAATTGAAAAGTATCAATACAAGTTCCTCTCCGCACGGATCGAAAACCAAAGCTGTTACTTTAAAAGAATTTTATGTTACAATTGAGAATCAGAAAATCTCATTGTACATCGATGGTAAGAAATCCGTATTAAGTCCCGCTGGAGTTGAAAGTTATATATGGCCTTCCTTATCGCCCGATGGTAAAAAATTGCTTGCATACGCCATAGGCAAAGGCGCTTTTACATGCAATTTAGATGGAAGTTCGGTTAAGTATTTGGGCGAATTGCAGGCGCCGGTTTGGTATAACGACAACATTGCAGTTGGAATGGTTGCAAAAGATGATGGTCATGTTTACACAAAATCTGAAATTTTTGCGGTTGATGTAGATTCAAAAAATCGCAAAAATCTAGCTCCATCAATACCAATGGCAATGTATCCTACCTGTTCGGCAGCAAGCGGTAAAATTGCCTTCAGCACTTTTGGTGGCGAATTATATCTGATAAATGTATCGACATATTAACAACTTATATGAAAAATCATTTATTAATATGTTTGGTTTGTTTTTGTGTTTTCAGTATCGATGCACAAAACAGTTTTATATTGAAAACAGCTAACGGAGAACCTGATACGCTTAAAATATACATCAACCCCGGTCATGGAGGTTGGGATGCCGACGACCGCAATGTAGTGATTTATCCTTTTACACCTGGCGACTCACTTGGATTTTTCGAATCGAAAACCAATCTAAAAAAAGGACTTTATTTGCGCGAATTGATACAGCAACGCGGTGGTAAAGTATTAATGTCGCGGGTTTTGAATCGCACGGTCGATGACAGAGCCTTATCGACCATTGGCGCAGAAGCTACACAAAACAACTGCGATATTATGATTTCAATTCATTCGAATGCGGCTACCGGTTCAGCCAACTTTCCGCTTACACTTTATAAAGGAAAAGATAATCAACCAAAAATACCCGGCAGTGATTCTGTATCGATAATTCACTGGGAAAGCCTGAGAGCCAACCAACTGACAAATTGGACTTTTAATCACAGTCCGCACAATGCACGTGGCGACTGGAGTTTTTACGGCACTGAAGATTTTCTGGGTGTTTTACGCAATAGTTTTATTACATCCTTTCTTTCGGAAGATTCGTTTCACGATTATATTCCCGAAACTTACCGCTGGCTCAACGACGGGTATTGTAAATTACATTCGTGGTACTATTTGGCAAGCCTCACAAGATTTTTTAAAACCGGTTCGGAACCCAATGGTATTATTGCCGGAAATGTGAAAGATAAGCAACGGTCATTTCAAAGTGCGTTTCTGCCTTACAATGTGAACTATGTGGCATTAGGAAAAGATGTTTTCAGACCTTTAAACGGTGTAAAAGTTACTTTAAAAAATGCATCAGGTTTTGAAAGAACCTACTTCACCGATCAACTTTACAATGGAGTTTTCTTGTTTGAAAATATTGCTCCAGGCAACTATACACTCACTTACGAACTTGACAAATACGAAAAAACAGAAAATCAAATAACAGTAAAAGCCAACGGAGTAAGTTACGCTGAATGTTTTATGACCCTCGACAGATCCAATCCATTGCAGGTTTTAAGGCATACTCCTGCTGTGCAACCCTCCGACAGTATTTCAACTCGTACGCGTCTTCGAATGTATTTTAATTTTGAATTAGACAGAGCTTCATTCGAAAGTGCTTTCAACATAAATCCTGCAATTGCAGGTAAATTTGAATATTCCAACCTCGACCGCGATGTTACATTTATACCCCATGAGCCATTTGCATCCAAAACGGTTTATAATGTTCAAATTAATAAATCGGCAAAACATATAGGTAACGTTGCAATGGAATCAAATTATACTTTCAGTTTCCTGACAAAAAACCAACGATTTTTGAAACTGATAGATTTTTATCCCAAAGACGGTTTGATTGATGTACATCCGAACGTACAGGTTAGAGCTATATTCAATGCACCAATTCTTACCGAAGGATTAAATGTGAAAATTACAACCGAAAACCAAGGCGGAACTCCAACCCAAAACGAAGGAATACTGACAAATGATTATACTAACGGTTTGGGTGCATATTTTTATCGACCTAAAAACTTGACAGCAAATACGCAATATACACTGAAAATTGCTGATAATATAATAGATTCCGACTCACTAACACTTGAGAAAGGTGTTACTGCCCGATTTGCAACCAGTACAAAAACCGAAGTTCCTGCTGATAAGGTTGTTGATAATTTTGAAGTTATAAACCGATGGAGAATTGATAATGCTGCATCAAAAAATA
>CAYQWD010000315.1:0-4059 GCA_964420955.1 uncultured Paludibacter sp.
ACAGAAACAACATCCCATGCTGAATCATTAAAATCCGTTTTTTCTGCATTTTTCACATCCCCACGTGTAAAACGCCAGCCATTGTTGAAGTTATAAATCTGCCTACCGCTACCTTCGAGTGGAAAAAATCCTGCCACCGAGTTTGATGCAGAAATGGAAAAATGGAAAAATGGAAAAATGGAAAAAAGAAGAAAGAAATTCAGTAATCTTGCAGAAAATAGCCTTTTAGTTTCAATCATGATTTGAAGTAGATACTGGTTGATAAATAAACTGGATTTATTTAATTTCATCGTATAAGTAATTTTAAAATAAGACGAAGTTTTAAAATTGGTTGTAATCTGATGATAAATTAATCGATTGTAAATATAAGAATTTTTATGATTTTTCTAAATTTAAAAAGGCTGTCGGGAAACCCGGCAGCCTTTAAAACTCAATTTTTGAAATTTTTATCAGATTACAATTTTAGAAACTTCGTTATTTATTTTGATAAGATAAATACCCTTTTCCATATTGAACGATGTTGTTCCTTCATTCGATTGTAATTGTTTTACATTTTGTCCGCTGAGGTTGTAAACTGAAATTATTTTACCAGCTGATGTGTTTTGAATTGTAATTTGACTCCCATTTACTGATAATATTAGCCCATGAATTCCATTTTTTGAAATTTCTGTAATCAAACCGGTATATTCGCTACTACCAATTGTAGGATTTGTTCCATGTCTTGGGTTGCCATCAAAATCAACATTGAAAGGTGCAGGGAGCACAGCAGCATATTTAAGTCCTTCGTTTGCATTATAATTTGTTTGATTCAATCGTAAGTTTGGTATTGCTCCTGTAGCATCGACAAATATGGGTACAACACTAATGCTATTCAAATCGCCATTTGTAAAACTCCTAATTGCAGCTAAATCAACAGCTTCTGCCCTTGAGGTAAAGCGTCCGAGCACACCTCTAATGCCATTTGCTACATAGTTGTTATTGTTTGAAGTAAAGTTTATTAAACCTGAAGAGCTACCACCTGTTCCAATGGCATAATGACCAATTCCGCCGGTATTTGCAGCTTTTGTAATTTTATTTGCAGGAGCGCCACTTCCTGATGTATTTGAACGTTCATTTATTACCAGGTTGTTTCTAACATTGCGCGTAGTACTGAATGCAGTTGCAAAACACATTCCCATTGAAAAAATTGAATCGCTTGAAGCTACGTTTGAACCGCCAATGTAAATGGTGTTACCGTAATAATTTGCAATAGCCGATGCTGAAGAAGAAACCACAGAATCTCTGATTCCGATATAGCCTGTAGCCAATGCATCGGCATTCCCGGAACGATCGTAACCCAAACGAATCATGTTGTTATAAACATTGAAAGATGGAGTTAATGCACCTACAGCATGAGTTAGAATGCCAACACAGCCGGCGCCAAATTGCCCTAATTTACGGGTTACGTTGGAAGAAATGTTATAAATATTATTGCTAAAAACGCTGGTTGTTGCTGTGCTTGCTGTTGCAACCAAAGTAATACCTGAAATATTTTTAGATTCCGAACCGATTCCCTGAATGTTGGATATGGTATTGTTGCTTACAATCGAACCTGCTCCCTGAGCGCCTAAAGTTATACCGCTACTCCAGTTGAGTGGAGTGTCGTTAACTCTTGCTGCGCTGTAAACCAAATCTCGTACTTCATTATTTGTAATTGTTACCGGACATAAGATGGCTGTATTAATCCAAATTCCATTCACATAGGTCTGGTTAGTCCCGTTGACTGATTTGTACATATTATTAATTTTGTTCCCGGAAATTGTCAATGATGTAGTGGCTGGTAAAGCTGTATTTGCATAAATACCGTAATTGTTTCTTCCGCGGTAGTTTTGAATGGACATCGATGTTGGTGAAGCTCCGATAGCATTGTTGCCAATTTGATTATTTTGTATTGAAATTGTTGAAGCAGCAGTTCCAAGTATATTAATACCTGTAAAGAAAACCGTTCTTTCAGTTGTATAATTGTTGAAATAATCAATGGTTACGCCGGCAATAATATTATTGGCAATTTTAACATTAGCGCCAGCTAAAGAAATATAGGCTATGCCAGTGAATGTAGCATTGGTACTTGTTCCAACAAATCGTATTGCAGCATTCGCTCCAACTTTATTATCTGAAACATCTCCGATAATATTTCCGGCAGCGGTAATTCCATCTTCCTTAATACCTACTAATACATTTCCTCCATTTACAGTTATTGCAGATGATTGAAATACCTGTGCAATAGGTGAGTTTGCAAGGATAGTAATATTTTTAATAGTATTATTGTAAATGGCTGTTGTCCCTGAGTTCGACACAAAAGTATAAATTGCATTAAATGCAGTATTGTTGGTAATACTATCTGTGTAGTAATTGCCAGCGCATAAGGGCTCTGATCCTCCTATAAAATTGTCATTTATCCTATACCCGCTGCCATTCGTATTTTGAATAGCTATTGCGCAAGTTCTTGCATTGCTGTTATTTGCAAATAATCTTCTATTAAAAGTTTGATAAAAACTATTACCTGAAACTATACAATTTGAAGTATTATCCAAAATAAGAACACCAACACCAGAACCGGGTGTAGTTGTGCATTTATTCATATCACGAGCATTAAAATCGAATATATTACAATTTGAAATAATAATGTTGGAACTAGGTGCAACAGTAGTTCCCTGTGCCAAAATTGAAACAGTAGGTGTTCCTTTTATTCTATCAAGTGGACCTACATTACAATAATCAATAAGAAGGTTTGTAACTCCAGAACTAATAGTTACAACTCCAATAGTAGGCGCAACGGTAGGTTGGGAAACAAAAGCACCAGGGTTGGTTAGAGTAGCACCTTTGATGTTTAAATATTTTACCGAGTTGTTTGCAGCGTTAGTAATAAACAATGCAACCGGTTTGTCCGTTGTTGTAGTGTCGGCAACTAAGGTAAGGGCAGAATTTCCAGAGCCATTAACACGTCCATCGATAGTTACATATTGGCAACCATCCATTTTCCATACAAATCCGCTGTTGCCAGTTACTGTTAGTGTGCTTTGCGGGCGTATTATAACTGTGTTAGTTGCATTAGCGCCTGCTATCGCGGATATTATATCCGAAGTTTGCGCATAATCCGTGGTAAGTTCTATAATCAGAGGTTCTGTGATAGTCCCTACACCGGCAATAGCTGCCGAAATGGAAGGATAGGTTCCTGAAGCGCCAACTGTAACAGTTATTGCTCTTGCCTGAAATGCGGCAAGTAATAAAACCGCAAAAAGTAAGGTAAAAATTTTTGTTTTCATGAAAATTTGATTTAAAGCTTGAAACATTAATATTTTGAATTTCTAAATAATGACGTTGCAAATTATTTTTTGTAATAATTTCAGCAAAAATAATTGCTTATTCGACCAAAAAAAAACTAACACTGATAATTCATCGTAATTTTCAGGGTTAGTTTTAGTAAAATATTGAAATGAAATCAGAGATTTCTTTTTATCATATCTATTGTTTTTTTGTAATCATCCTCGGTTAAATATGTTTTTTGCGGATTCATTTCAATAACGCCTCCAAAATTATATCCGTCTGAATATTTAGGCACCAAATGGAAATGCAAATGCGAAAGTTTGTCGGCAAAAGCGCCATAGTTGATTTTATCAGGATTGAAAGCTTTTTGAATTGCATTGGCAGCCCGTGCTACATCGTGCATAAATTTATTGCGTTCTTCTTCCGAAAGTTCATGAAATTCCACACCATGGTGATTGTAGACCACATTCACTCTACCCGGGTGCGATTGCTCCTTAAATAAATAGAGTTGAGAAACCTGCAAGTCGGCAATTTTAATCATCAAGGTATCGAGTACCGGCAGATGGCTGCAATAAAGACATTCTGAAATTGGTGTTAGCATATTGTATAATTTATAAGTTACGATTTTATAATCAACTTTCACAAAGTTTGATAAATTTATAATGAAATTTAAAATGAATATTTTGTTTCAAAAATAGTTAGTCGAGCCTTAAAAAGCCCATTTACGATTATAAAAAATTAAAAAAATGTTAA
>CAYQWD010000316.1:0-661 GCA_964420955.1 uncultured Paludibacter sp.
TATGGTAATGTAACTAACGGACGCGGACATTATCTGGGACGCCGATCGAAGGACTTGGTAAACTGGTCGATAGTAGGATTTCCGATGGCTCAAACACCGCCAACATGGATTAAAGATTCACTCAATGCTATGCGTGTAAGAATGAATCTCGCTCCAATTAGCAGTCCTATTCATTTATACTGGGCGCCTGTAGTTCGGAATATTGGAGGCAAACTGCGCATGTATTATTCTGTAGTTATCGATAATTATATCAAAACCGGACTTCCTAATACAACTGCAAATTTTGATAATTCATGGACTGAACGCGCATTTATAGGGCTAATGGAATCGACCGACCCTGCAAATAATATATGGGTGGACAAAGGCTATGTTATCAGTTCGGTGAGCGACAGAGTAACTGGAACTGAACCTTGGTACAGAGCAAGCACATCAGATTGGAGCGGATATTTTAAGTGGAATGCCATCGATCCCACTTATATAGTTACACCCGAGGGCGAACACTGGCTTATTTACGGTTCGTGGCACAGTGGTATTCCGGCAGTTAAAATCAATCCGGAAACCGGAAAGCCTTATCAGCTAAAAACACTTATTGACTACGGTACACGAGTTGCCCGTAGACAAAACAGTGACAGCAATCGCTGGCAGGCACAGGAAGGTCCCG
>CAYQWD010000316.1:671-4037 GCA_964420955.1 uncultured Paludibacter sp.
ATAAAAAATAATGAAAAATTATAAGATTAAAATTTTATTATTTGTTTTTAGCTTACGATGAACTTTCAGTACGATACAATACACGTGTTTGTCGCTCACGAAACATAACCGGTCCATATTTGGGCTACAATGGAGCAAACATTACACTTGGTGCAGATTGTTTCCCTATTATAACTCATCCATATAAATTTAATAACCATTCGGGTTGGGTAGGAATTTCGCATTGCGCAGTTTTTCAGGATACAGTCTCCGGTCAATGGTATTACACTTCGCAAGCGCGTTTGCCCGAAAACACAAACGGTAATGCTTACAGTAATGCAATTATGTTGGGGCACGTACGGAAAATTCTTTGGACGGATGACGGTTGGCCTGTGGTTTTACCCCAAAGGTACGCAAATGTTCCACAAACAATAATTGCTGATAGCGATCTGGTTGGAACATGGGAACATATTACCCTGAATTACGTTGCCGGCGTACAACAAACATCTACAACACTCACTTTACAGTCAAATTATGCAGCAACCGGAGCGCTTACAGGTCTTTGGAGCTTTAATACACATACCCAAACGCTTACCATCGGAAGTCAGAAACTGAAAGTCGCTCGTGAACTTGACTGGGAAGCTTCACCGCGCAAACAAACGATAGTGTATACCGGATTGAATACGAGTGGACGCTCTTTGTGGGGTAAGAAAGTGAACTAAAAATATGAACGAAAGAGCGGTTTACATGTAAATAAAAAAAAGGAAGTGCATTTTCACTTCCTTTTTTTGTTGTTGCGGAGGCCCGACTCGAACGAACGACCTTTGGGTTATGAGCCCAACGAGCTACCACTGCTCCACTCCGCGATATTATGGCACAAAGATACTGCAATTGTTTTTAAAATACAAATTAATCCTAACTTTTTTTTACACAGTAAATATACTTTATAATCAGGGCAAACCTAAAACCATTAAAAAGCGATTTAACAAAGCAGTAAACTCACACCCGAAGTACTCAGCTTAAGACATGTTTGAAGTTCCGATTTTTATGCAATATTTATGTGTATTTTTATCTAATTACACTTTTTTCCTTCTGAAAATAACTTCTACATTGAGTTTAGTGCACACTATCAGATCATTTAGATTTTTATATCGAAATCCAATTTCGTTAAAAAAAAACACGGCATTCATCTTACCGTGTTTTTTAATACAAAAGTTATTTTAATTGAATACGTTAGAATCCTACAACAGCATGAACAAGCAGACCTTTAAAATTAGCGCCACTTCTAATATCGTTGTAAAGGAATCCCGAATAATTCTGATTAGTATATTCAAGTTTTGCCATTACATTTTTTGTAACAAACCATCCTGCGCTGAATGATAAACGATTTATATTAACATCGTACATGCCTTTTGACACTGCAGCAAAAGCCGGTAAAGTAGCCGTTGCAGGCACTGCGGGCAAATCAGCAGCAAGATATTGCTGAGTGGTTACTGTATTATAACGTGCACCTACCCAGAAGTTTTCACATTTTCCAAATCTATAAATCAAGTCCGATGCCAATTGTGTTGATTTCCTTTCGCCGGTTGCTTCAGTGCGCGAACGTCCATTGGCAAGTTCTAATGTTGAAAACCATTCCAAACCACGAAATTTCACAAACAGATTCCCCATGAGTGCTGTAACTTTATCACTAAAACCCGGATTATATCTTCCGCTCCATGCATTGGCAGTTGTTGGTGTAGCAAATTCAATAACTCCGATATAATTTGAACCTGTGCGGTCGCCCCAGAATAATGTATTGCTTACAGCGCCAGGGTTAACATAAACCGAACCTGTTAAACGAGCCCTCAAATCTTCAGTAAATTGTTTGTCATATCCAAGTTTTGCAATAAATGATGGATTGTTTTTACCAGCCGAAATGAGTTTTTTTGGTGTTACTGAATTATCGAATGTTGAATCAACAACATTAATATTGGCTTTCAGCAAACCGTTTGTTAATGCTGCAACTCCAATTATGCCATTGTAATTAACATTGGCTTCCATTCCAACTTCTGTGGCAAACGCATCCATTATGTAATTTTCAACAAAAGGATTGAAGATAGTATTTCCACCATCGCTCCTGCGAAAATGTGCATCGCCATAATTTACACCCATTTGTCCAACTTTAATAGTTGTGTATTTCATGATATTATCTACAAAATCGAGTTTTAAAAATGGCAGTTTATCAAATTGTATAAAACCACCCTTCACCCATGTTTCGTTATGATGACGCGATGCCAAATACAACTCCATGTTGAGCGCTACTCCATCTGCTAACTGAGTTTTGAGCATAAGATTAGCAGAAGCAAGGTTAAAACCAGGTCGGATTGCAAATAATTTATTTTGATCGACACCGCTTACCATTTTTGCCACAGCCTGATTAGAATGACTCAAAGCTTGAAAACCTTATGTAAATCCACCTCCCATTTTTACCTTCACACCATTAAACGGAATTTCGGTTTTTTGAGTTTCAAATACGTTTAATCCACTTTGATCGTTGCTTCGAAATTGTGCACTTAACATTGAAGTTACTAATAATCCTGTAATAAGGACAAAATTTAATTTTTTCATGATTTTTCTAATTAGTTGTTGTTGTTGTTTAGAGTAATTATAATTGTGTTAATTGAATACCTTCCACGTTTACATCTAATTTCAAAATGATGGCATCTCCAACTTTTAACATACCCATCATGGCTGTAGGTGGTTTAATATGAAAATCTGTCATCTTCAGATTCAGGTTTCCGGTAAAATTGTACGATGAATTTTTTTGCGGCTTTCCGATAGCTTTTAGTGTAACTTTTTTAGTAACACCAGCCAGAGTCAAATTTCCAGTTACGGTTACATTGATATTATTATCAACGATTTGAAATTCGTTTATCTCTGTCATCTTAAACTGAATATTTGGGTTTTTTTCGGCATTAAAGGCTTCGTAGGTTTTTGTATCCATGAGTTTTTCTCCGCTTTTAATGCTACGTACCGGAATTTCGACATAAAGCGACTGTACTTGTTTTGAAGTAAGATTAGCCACAATTTGACCATTTATTTGCTTTGTTTTAGTTTCCCAATCGTGCAAATTTGATTTTCCCTGAATGGTAATTTGTGAGTTTAACTGATTAATTTTTAAGGATTGAGCTCTGACATGCAACGATAAAGCTACTGCAAATAATATTGCAATGAATTTTAATTGTCTTGTTTTCATATCTTATGTATATTTTTTGTGGGTAAATTTTATTCTCTTGATTTTTTTATATCCTACTTATACTATATTTTTTGTAGTATTTACGAATTAAAGTATTATTTAGTCGAGCCTTAAAAACTGCATAAACAAAAGAATATCAATAAAATAAA
>CAYQWD010000317.1:0-4023 GCA_964420955.1 uncultured Paludibacter sp.
TTTTTCGTTATTGATATTTTCTATGCTGTGAAGCAATTCCAGTGCTTTAAGTTCATCGGTAACTTTTTCGGTTCTCATATCCGAAATTTCACACAAGCTTTCAAGTTGCCTGATAACAGCATTTATACGTGAAGTTAACATCATTTTTTCACGCAAAACATCGTTTTCGGCAATTCCTTCAGTAAGTTCTTTCACATGCAAAACTCCTATTTCTCTGAGTTTATCAAGAAAACCGGCATACTGTCTGTGATATATCAGAAAGGAGTATTTTTTCATTTTTACAATCATAGTTCAGCCTCCTTCTGTTTTTGCTGACGCGATTTAACAATTTTCTGAGACGATTTCGATAAATTTTCCTCGTCTTCCATAAATCGTTTAATTTTGATAATTGCTTCTTCGTAACCAGGTATCTGCACTTTTTCGAAAAGGTTCACTTTTTGAGTTGTTTTTTTCCGTGCAAATTCGAGCAAATTTAGTTTTTGCAGATAAAACTCCTGTTCTATTCCCACCTGAGCAAGCTCCTTAAGCTGTGCGAGTCCATCTGCAAACCACTTTGGCGAATTAAAAAAACTGTACGGTTTAATTTTATACAAAACTTCATCGAGGACGGGAATGCGTACACCTGCAATTTTTTTTATGCTCATTCTCACATCATCCACCTGCAAAAGTGTGGTATCGAATTCGCCCCATAAAGCCAGCATTTTATCATAAGCAGCTATTCGAAGTTCAAATTCCTGCTCCAGCTTTTTTATGTCATCCTTGGCTTTTTTCACTTCCATACGCAAAGCACTTTCCTTGTTTTTAATTGTGGGTAAAGCACGCACACGCATTTTCAGATTCTTTTCAAGTGCCTGTAGCGAAGTTTTGTTATATTGAAATTGTATTGCCATTTATTTATTCTTTAATCAACTATGGTTTTTATTGTAAAATAAACTGGATCTTCTTCCCGAACCTCATTTTCGATACTTTTTCTTTTTATAGTATGTTTAATTTTTAAAACTGCAAAGTTAAGCTCAATACTGGTTTCCGTTTCAGACACATCCTTGTGGTTCCCTAAAAGTTCGGTCATAATTTCAGCGCTTTGCTTTATTAATGATTTCTGAACTTTTGCCTCTTTAGTTTATACAAGTTCCGATACTGTTCGTGAGAAAACTCTTACTTTTGGTAAATGTTTCGATAATAGCAATAGTAGTTTCAGTTGCCTTCTCACTTTTCAGAATGGTTGCAATCATTATACAATCCTTTTTCGGTAAATGCTTTAGGAACAATATAAGAATATTTTCTGTTTTTTAGCTGGTCAAAACATTCGACCACATCGCTGTAATCGTCTATTTCATAGCCGTTTAATGTATTTTTCGATATTCTGATTTGTCTCTATTCTTGTTTTGTAAGCTCAAAAAATATAACCATTGGGAAATTTCTCAGGATTATTTTTTATAGCTTCGTTTACACGTTTGGTAATTACTCTATATAACTCAGCCACATCAAAATCAAGTATCACCTTTTAATTCCTGATGTCAATAATTCTATTTTCAATTGCGCTGAATTTTAAAATATAAGACATAATTTCCGGTTTTCCTCTTTTGACAATGAGGGCATTTACTTCCAGTATTTTTCTACCAATTCCTGTTTAATACTTACTTCAGCGGGTTTAAAATGATCGGAAAACATCTCCCACGCCACATCGAGCATTGCGTTAGTATCAATATTTACATCAATAGCCAACAGTTTATTAGAGTAATCCTTTGCAAACGCAAGTGTACGTTCATCGTAATCTGTCAAATCGAAACCATTTTCGAGTTTTGTTTTGGCATTAGCAGCATCGGCAAATAAACGCACAGCAGCATTCATAACCTGTGGATGATCTTCGCGTGTTTTCTTGCCCACAACAAGCTGCTTCAGGCGCGAAAGTGATCGAAATGGATCTACAATAACTTTCCCAACATCTGTATCGCGACGCAAGAAAAGCTGACCTTCGGTGATATAACCGGTATTATCTGGTATTGCGTGTGTGATATCGCCTCCGGAAAGTGTAGTTACAGCTATTATAGTAATTGAACCACCGGCAGGAAATTGAACGGCCTTTTCGTAAATTTTTGCCAAATCGGAGTATAGCGAACCGGGCATCGAATCTTTAGATGGAATTTGATCCATACGGTTCGAAACTATGGCAAGAGCATCGGCGTACAACGTCATATCGGTTAGCAATACCAATACTTTTTCGTTTTTTTCCACTGCAAAATATTCGGCAGCCGTTAGTGCCATGTCAGGAATCAGTAATCGTTCAACAGGAGGATTTTCAGTAGTATTAACAAAACTTACAATTCGGTCGAGTACACCGGCATTGCTGAATACATTTTTAAAATACAGATAATCATCGTTGGTAAGTCCCATTCCGCCAAGAATTATTTTGTCGGTTTGTGCTCGTAAAGCCACATTTGCCATAACCTGATTATAAGGTTGCTCAGGGTCGGCAAAAAATGGAATTTTCTGTCCAGAAACTAATGTATTGTTTAGATCGATACCTGCAATTCCTGTGGCGATTAGTTCAGAAGGTTGTTTTCTTCGAACAGGATTTACCGAGGGTCCACCTATTTCACGCTCTTCGCCTTCTATTTCAGGTCCGCCATCAATCGGGTCGCCAAATGAGTTAAAGAAACGTCCGGCAAGTTGATCACTCACTTTAAGTGAAGGTGCTTTGCCGAGGAAAATAACTTCGGCATTGGTTGGGATGCCTTCGGTTCCTTCAAAAACCTGTAATGTAACTTCATCGCCCATCATTTTTACCACCTGTGCCAATTTTCCGTTTACGGTTGCCAGTTCATCGTTCCCAACATTGGTGGCATGCAACGAGCAAGTAGCTTTTGTTATCTGGGTTATTTTGGTGTAAATTTTTTGAAATGCTTTTGTTGCCATTTATATTATGTTATTTCGTTTTTATTTCACGGTATTATTTTCTTCTTTCGGTCAGAATTTCATTAAGTTCAGTAACGTATTTTTCAAATTTTGCCGATTTAAATGCTGAATAATTCATCTGTTTACAAACATTAATTATTCGTTTGAAATAATCCATTACTTCGACAAAACCATTGAATGAAAATTCTGAATTGCAGATTCCCATTACCAAACTCAGCATATATTCCTGACGTTCGAGCGGACAAACTGAATCAATTTTATCGAAAGCATCCTGTTGGAGAATAACGAAGTCTATTACTTCAGATTTCCAGAATGTGATATGATAATCAACCGGAACGCCATCATCGCCAAGTATATTGATTTGTTCCTGTACTTCTTTTCCCCGTTGAAGTATGGTTTTCATATCGTTTACTTTCGAAGTCCAGTCAGATGAAATTCGCTTGGAAATGTATTCTTCAAATTCAGGATATTCAATGTATTTCGAATAACTGTCGATAGGGTTCACAGCCGGATATCGTTTTCTGTCGGCGCGGGCTTGTTCAAGAGCGAAAAAACAGCGTGCCGCTTTTTTGGTACTTTCAGTTACAGGTTCTTTGAGGTTTCCACCTGCCGGCGATACAGTTCCGATAAATGTAATGGAACCGGTCTGTCCGTTCTTAAGGTAAACAAAACCCGCACGGCTGTAAAAGTTAGCAATAATTGCTGAAAGATCCATTGGAAAAGCATCTTTTCCTGGAAGCTCTTCCATACGGTTACTCATCTCACGAAGCGCTTGCGCCCATCGCGATGTTGAGTCAGCCATCATTAATACACGTAATCCCATGGCGCGGTAATATTCCGAAATAGTCATTGCGGTATAAACCGAAGCTTCACGGGAAGCAACAGGCATATTCGAAGTGTTAGCAATAATAATAGTACGCTCCATTAGCTTGCGTCCGGTGTGCGGGTCTTCGAGTTCGGGAAATTCTACAAAAATTTCCACTACTTCGTTGGCGCGTTCGCCGCAAGCTGCAATAATAACGATATCGGCTTCGGCTTGTTTTGAAATTGCATGTTGGAGTACGGTTTTTCCGGTTCCGAATGGTCCGGGTATAAATCCGGTTCCAC
>CAYQWD010000318.1:0-3987 GCA_964420955.1 uncultured Paludibacter sp.
CAAGATATCCTTCATGTCTTGTTAAAGAAAATAAACCGTAAATTTATTTTGAACAATTCTCACATAATTACCGAAATATTATAGAGCAATAACGAAATATCCGGTGTTAAATTCCATATTATGGCGTAATTTTTGGAATTAAATTCCATAATATGGCGTATTATTTGGAATTTGAGTTTAAAAAGCCTATATTTGCACAACAAAAAGGGTGAAAATGAAAAACAGGCAACAATCATCATCAATTTTGCAAAAAAGCTCATCCCGATTTGGTCGGATTTTAGTACTAACAGGTGCACGACAAACGGGAAAAACAACTTTGGTTCGACAGTTATTTCCGGATTATGAGTATGTATCAGTAGAAGATCCGGTAATGAGAAGTACTTATGCCGGATTAAGCGCTCAACAATGGAAAACGATTTATCCAAAGGCAATTCTTGATGAAGTTCAAAAAGGACCAACACTAATTGAAAGTATAAAAGCTACTTACGACCAATGGGAAGAACCACGCTATATTTTATTGGGATCGAGTCAATTGCTATTAATGGAAAAAGTACGCGAAACATTAGCCGGAAGATGTATTATTTTTGAAATTTTTCCATTAACGCTTCCTGAATTAAAAACGAAAAGCTGGGATGATGAAGTTATCAGTTCAATTTTTCAGCAGGAATTAAAAAATGAAAGCGTAAATGATTACTTGCCCTCTTTTTTATTGGATAAAACTAGAACTGAAAAACTGCGGGCATACAATCATTATTTGAAATTTGGTGGCTATCCTGCAGTTAGTGGAGAAAATGAAACGGATGATGAAAAGTTTGAATGGTTACACAATTATGTACGAACATATCTCGAACGAGACATTCGTGATTTAGCTTCGTTTCGTAATCTGGAACCTTTTGTAAAGTTACAACAACACATAGCTTTAAATACAGGAAATCTGATAAATGCATCATCAATTGCCAAGCAATTGGGCGTGAGTGTAAAAACAGTTCAGCGTTATATAAAATATTTCGAGATAAGTTATCAGGCAATCGTTTTACCATCGTGGTCAAAGAATCAGAATAAGCGATTGGTAAAATCTTCAAAAATTCATTGTATGGATCAGGGTGTTATTCAGGCAATTATGCAAAAAAAAGGCGGTATGACCGGAAATGAATTTAAAAGTGCAATTATTTCGGAAATGTACAAACAAGCCAAAAATATAAATTCCAACGTTCAATTTAGTTTTTTGCGAACACATGACAACAAAGAAGTTGATTTATTGTTAGAATTTCCGGATTATTATTACGCATTCGAAATTAAAATGGCTGCAAAAGTTAGTCATACAGATGCAAAACATTTATTTGGTTTGGAAGCAATTTTGGATAAACCTGTAAAAAAAGCTTTTGTAATTTCAAATGATCAGGAAACAAGGTATTTCGATGAGAAAACTCTGGCGATTCATGCAGCTATGTTTTTGGGTTAATTTCTTAGTTGCAACTAAATATATTTATGACTCAATTGTATTAATTAATTTCCAATCGATATTAGTATGAATTATAACACAATTCCTTCTCCCTGCTACGTTCTCGATGAAATGTCTTTCCGCAAAAATCTGGAACTTATTCAATCGGTAAAAGAACGAGCCGGTGTAGAAATTATTCTCGCATTCAAGGCTTTTGCCATGTGGAGCGTTTTCCCAATAGTGCGTGAATATATACCGTATTCCACAGCCAGTTCATTGTCCGAAGCACGTCTGGCGTATGAGGAAATGGGCAGCAAAGCGCACACTTATGCTCCGGCTTACACCGATAGGGAATTTCCTGAAATAATGCGTTGCAGTAGCCATATTACATTTAACTCTCTGCAACAATTCGAACGTTTTTATCCGCAAACACAATTTGAAAACATCTCGTGCGGACTGCGCATCAATCCGGAATATTCCGATGTGGAAACTGACTTGTATAATCCTTGTGCACCGGGTTCGCGTTTAGGTATGACTGCTGATTTGTTGGGCAATAAACTTCCCGAAGGTGTAGAGGGCTTACATTTTCATACACTTTGCGAATCAACTTCGTTTGATCTGGAAAAAACCCTTGCAGTTGTTGAAGAAAAATTCGGACGTTATTTCGGACAAATCAAATGGTTGAATATGGGTGGCGGACATTTGATGACCCGCGAAGGATATGATGTGGAACACTTGATTAGATTACTAAAGGATTTTCAGGCAAAATATCCGCACTTGCAATTGATACTTGAGCCCGGAAGTGCTTTCGCCTGGCGAACGGGCGTTCTGGTTTCATCGGTTGTTGACATCGTGGAAAACCATAGCATCAAAACTGCAATGCTCGATGTATCGTTCTCATGCCACATGCCCGATTGCCTTGAAATGCCGTATAAACCTTCTATTATTGGCGCTACCGATTATATAAAAGGTAAACCTACTTATCGCATGGGCGGAAACAGCTGCCTTGCAGGTGATTTTTACGGAGACTGGTCATTCGATAATGATTTAAATATAGGAGATAGAATTGTTTTCGAAGATATGATTCATTACACAATGGTAAAAACGACCATGTTCAACGGCGTTTCACATCCTTCAATTGGCATCTGGACTATAGATAATGAATTCAAACTGATACGCAGGTTTGGTTACGAAGATTTTAAAGGCAGAATGAGTTAAACTTTTCGGGTCAGTATCTAAAAAAACCTGACAGGTTTTTAACCTGTCAGGTTTTTTATTTGAACTTTACAACATTTACAGTTTTAAATATTGTTTTTCGGCTTTTCAATTTAACCGAATATTTTTTTGAATCATTCCACCACTGTAATCCATCCATGTACATCGGGTTCGTCGCCATACTGAATGGCACGCAGCCGATGATACATTTTAGAGCTAACTGGTCCGGGTTTTCCATCTTTTGAAAAAACGTAACTGATTTTTTCATCAAAATCATCGATTTTTTCAATCGGGCTGATAACAGCTGCAGTGCCACAAGCGCCCGCTTCTTCGAAAGTTGCCAATTCCTCTACGGGAACATGTCGCTGCTCCACTTTGAGCCCCATTTCGCGGGCAAGCACCATCAAACTTTTGTTTGTAATAGATGGAAGTATTGATTCGGATTTCGGAGTTACATAAGTATTGTTTTTAATTCCGAAAAAATTAGCAGCACCGCACTCATCGATATATTTTTTCTCTTTAGCATCGAGATAAAAAATATTGGAATAACCCAGTGAATGTGCATGCATTCCGGCAACGAGACTTGCTGCATAGTTTCCTCCCACTTTATATTTACCCATTCCAAGTGGTGCGGAGCGGTCGTATTGACGCATAATTACAAAAGGTGTGGTTTGAAAGCCACCTTTAAAATATGGACCAACAGGCGTTACAAAAACGATAAAAACATATTCATCGGAGGGACGAACACCAATTTGAGGTCCGGCTCCAAAAAGTATAGGGCGTATGTAAAGGGCAGCTCCAGACTCGTAAGGCGGCACAAAACGTTCATTAAGTTTAACCGCCTTTACTACAGCTTCCTGAAACATATCAATCGGAAGTTTTGCCATCAACGTTCCATCACATGAGTCTTGCATGCGTTTAGCATTTTCTTCCATACGGAAAATACGTATTTTTCCATCCTGTCCCTTAAAAGCTTTCAATCCTTCAAATGCTTCCTGTCCGTAATGTAACGCAGTGGAAGCCATGTGAATATTGATATATTCGCTGTCGTGCACCTCAAGTTTGCCCCACTCGCCGTTTCGATAGGTAAATCTGACATTATAATCGGTTTTCATGTAACCAAAACCTAAATGTGCCCAATCTATTTCCATAACATAATATTTATTTTTGACTGATTATTTTGAAATAATTAACTGACTTTCGTTTCCCAAATTAAATAACAAATCAAGTATGCTCAAATTGCTTTGAAATCCGTTTTTTGTGCTAAAAACCTGATAATATTCAGGCGTTTCGAAAATTTCATCCTTCTTGGGATGAAATAACTCACGGGC
>CAYQWD010000319.1:0-3984 GCA_964420955.1 uncultured Paludibacter sp.
AAAGGTCAGGAAATCATTGATATGAACTATGCAGCTGTTGATCGTGGTAGTGAATATTTCAAAGTTGATGTTCCTGCTGAATGGGCAAATATCTCTGATGATGAAGTCAATATCAATATAAATATTCCTGCCTTTGTCAGAGATATTGTTGTGCCTGTGAATGCTCAAAAAGGCGATGACATTCCGGTATCTGCATTCAAAGGACGCGAAGACGGAACATGGAATCAGGGAACTACCAAGTACGAAAAACGCGGTGTAGCTTCAACAGTGCCCGTTTGGGAAATGGATAACTGTATTCAGTGTAACCAGTGTGCTTATGTTTGTCCTCACGCTGCTATTCGTCCGTTTGTTCTCGATGAAAACGAACAAACCAATGCTCCATTTGCAGCACTTAAAGCCAACGGAAAACAGTTTGCCGGTATGACTTACCGGATTCAGGTTGATGTACTCGACTGTATGGGTTGCGACAACTGCGCTGAAGTTTGTCCGGGTAACAAAAACGGCAAAGCGCTTAAAATGGTACCAATCGAAACACAATATGAAGAACAAAACAACTGGGATTTCTGTATAGAAAACGTGAAAACCAAACAACATTTGGTTGATGTTAAAGCAAATGTGAAAAACTCACAACTTGCAACACCATTATTCGAATTCTCAGGAGCTTGCTCAGGTTGTGGTGAAACACCTTATGTAAAACTTGTATCCCAGCTCTTTGGCGATCGTCAAATGATTTCTAATGCTACAGGATGTTCATCTATATATTCTGCATCGGCTCCTTCAACTCCTTACACCACAAACGATGAAGGTCGCGGTCCGGCTTGGGCAAACTCTTTATTCGAAGACAATGCCGAATTTGGCTTGGGAATGCTATTTGCAAATGAACAAATGCGCGATCGTATAGAGAGACTTATGAAAGCAGCAATCGAAGAAAAATGTTGCTCGGATGAGTTGCTCGGATTGTTTAACGAATGGATTGCAAATAAGGAAAACGGCGATGTTACACTTGAACTTTCTCGTAAAATTAAGCCAATCATAGCTGAAGAAAAATGCAGTTACTGCAAAGAAATCAACGGTTTAAGTCAATATCTTGTTAAGCAGTCTCAATGGGTTATCGGTGGCGATGGTTGGGCTTACGACATTGGTTTCGGCGGATTAGATCATGTAATTGCATCAGGAAAAAATATCAATATTCTGGTACTTGATACTGAAGTTTACTCCAACACAGGCGGTCAGTCTTCTAAATCAACTCCTGTAGGCGCAGTTGCAAAATTTGCTGCATCGGGTAAAAAAGTTCGCAAAAAAGACCTTGGTATGATAGCTGCAACTTATGGATATGTATATGTAGCTCAAGTAGCGCTGGGAGCTAATCAATCGCAGGCATTAAAAGCCATTAGAGAAGCTGAAGCCTACGATGGACCATCAATCGTAATTGCTTATTCGCCATGTATAAGTCATGGTTTGGTTGGCGGTATGGGAAAATCCAACAATGAACAGCAAGAAATTGCAGTTAAATCGGGCTACTGGCACTTGTATCGTTACAATCCACAATTGGAAGCTGAAGGCAAAAATCCTATGCAACTCGATTCGAAAGAACCACAGTGGGAACTTTTCCAAGACTTCCTGAACAGTGAAATCCGTTATACTTCACTCACAAAACAATTCCCTAAAGAAGCAGAAGAACTTTTTGCTGCAGCTGAAGAAAATTCAAAATGGAGATATAACTGGTATAAACGTTTAGCCGATCAACAATTATAATTCTTATTCGAATTAAATATTTCTCGTAAATAATAGCTGCTCAAATTATGAGTAGCTATTATAATGCTTGATAAACTTAACAATAATAATATGAAACTTATGAAATGATTTTTGAAAAATTTCATAATTTATACAATCACATAAAACATTTTATTAATTAAATAAAAATTACATGACAACACAACAAACTCATAAAACTGCATCTTATAAAGAATTACATAAACCTTCAAAAGAATTCTCATCAAGAGATGAATACTTAAAACACGAATTGCAAATTATGTCGCCAAAACGTTGGAGACTGAATTTACCCGGTCGCGACTTTAATTTTGAAATTGAAGATACAGTTGTGGCGATTGCAGTACTTATTGGAAAAATCGTGATGACAGCAGCCATTGTAGCAGCATTTGCTACAGGATTCGGTCTAACCGACGAATTTGTTATAGAGAATGTTCGATATGAAATGATTATCGGAGCAGTATTTGTTATTTTATTTTCCGGTTTTTTAGTACCAACATCGAACTTGGCAGGTTGCCATGGTCCAATGATTCCGCTTATTCCCTTAATAGTTGTTGCTGGCGGGCATCCGCTCGCAATGGGTATTATGGTAGGTATTCTGGGTTTAATGCTTGGATTGTCTAAAGGTGGATCAAAACTATTAGAAATGACAGGTCCAGGAGTTCGAGGTGGACTTCTTATTGTAGTTGGAGTGATGGGAATCATGAGCCAGTTAACTGCATTAAAAGCCTGGGCTGACAAAATTGAATTACCGATAGTTTTTCTTCTTATCATTGGTGTTACCTTAATTGCATATACTATTCTTGAAAAAGTTGGAAAACGTTGGCTTGCAATTCCATTGTGTTCATTATTAGCTATCATCACAGCTTTGGCAGCCGGCGCTCCCTTTAAATTTAAAACAGAGCCCGGAATTCCAAATCTTAATCCAGCATTTTGGTGGGGTTTCGATAGCGGTTGGCTGCTTGGTTTACCTGATTATAGTCATTTTATAGCGGTTATTCCATTTGCCATTCTGGCAATAGCTATGTGGCCACCCGATTTTTTAGGGCACAGAGTATTTCAAGAAGCCAATTATCCTTCAAAAACTCATAAGGTTTTAATGAATGTTGATGACACTATGGTTGTTTCGGCTTTACGGCAAATTTTTGGAAGTATTTTTGGAGGCGGTAACTTAGCATCGTCAGCTGGAACATTTATGATACCAGCCGGAATTGCTAAACGACCTATACCAGCTGGCGCAATTTTGGGTGGTTTTGCCTGGATTATTGTTGCTATCATTGGATTACCTATGGATGTTGCTTTGTGGGCGCCTGTATTGCGTGTTGCGCTAATAGTTGGAGTGTTTTTACCACTTATCGAAGCCGGTTTGCAAATGGTAAAAAACTCGAAAAACGCACAAAGCGCAACATTATGCGTTATGGGTGCGATATTTATCAATCCCGTTTTTGGCTGGTCGCTGGCAATGGTTGCCGATAATAGTGGCTTATTAGGCGATGAAGAAAGGGCTAAAAAATTAAAATTAAAATACAGAATTGTACTTCCAGTGTTAACTTTTATTCTTACAAGTTTAGCCATGGCATCCATCGGACTTATACCAGGTATTCCTGCTTTTTTGTAGAATAAAGTTGTAAAGAATTAAAATCATTAAATACCTGGTCTTTTAAAAAAAGATCAGGTGTTTTATTTGATGTAGTGAAAAAATGGTTTAGTTGGTTTTTTTTGAAGTGAACTATTTTTTATTCTTATAAATTTTTAATCTCACACGCACCTCCATACCCTTCGGGAATAAGCTTCTGAAGCGATTTACAGGAAAAAAGTTCCGAAGTGTCGGAATGTTCCGTGATTATAGAAATCGAATTGAACACTTTTATCCATTTTATATTCATACTTTTACACTTTTCAAAGTTGCAATTTTGATATTAATAATAGTGTTAACAGTTTAAATATAAACATATTACCATTTTTTTGAATTGATTTTTGATTCTAAAATTATAAAAATAATTAATACATATCGGTAAGATATATTTACAACAAACTGTATCTTTGCGTAAAAATAATTACATTTTCAAACTAATGACGCTCAACAATTTAATTTACAAGGCTTTGTACTGGTATATCAGTACTGTTGATAAAAAAAATGAAATACTTTTCATGAATTATGGTTATCATCACAAAAATGAAATACTCTCTTTGAGCAGTGAAGATGAAATAAAC
>CAYQWD010000320.1:0-3229 GCA_964420955.1 uncultured Paludibacter sp.
ATATTTTTTGAAAATACCATGCTAATCCCAAAGAGAGTGAATCACCCAAATCGTGCACCGCATCTGAAAGTATAGCAACACTATTTGTTAACACGCCACCAATAATTTCGATGATACTAAACGACAGGTTAAGAAAAAAAGCTACTTTTATGTTTTTTGTACCTGAACTGTGCGTGTGATGTGTATGCTGTGAATTCGAATTATTTTCTTTCATGCTGAAATTATTATTCTTAAACCATAAAATAGATATAATCTTACGTTTTGATAATACATTTCAAAAGTATAAAAAATCTTTTATCTCTAAAACTATAATTATATCTTTGCATTGATAAACTTGTGTTTTAAACACTAATGAATGTTGATATAACAACTTATTTTTCTGTTAGTTCTGTTATAAGGTATTATATTTGCAACTATGCATTTTTTCAGGTTTTTAAACAGATAAATCCAATTTAAACAACATATTATGAAACCGGTACGAAAAAAAATTCTCTGGGCGATTTTTGGTTTTTTTTCCCTCATACTCGCGCTTTTGGTTGCCCTCCCTTTTATTTTCGAAGATAAGATAAAAACAATTGCAAAAAACGAACTGAATAAATCGTTGAATGCAGTTGTTGAGTTCGAAGACATGGATGTAAGTTTTCTCAGAAGTTTTCCACACGTATCGCTACGATTTATCGATTTCAGTTTTTCTGGCACGAACGATTTTGAGAAAGATACCATGCTTTACAGCCACATCATTGATCTTACTGTGAACATTAAAAGTTTTTTCAGGGACGAAAGTTACGACATTGGAAAGGCGAAATTTGACAAGGCAAAAATATTTTTTCACTATCTACACGATGGACAATTTAACTGGACATCGTTTTTGAAAAAAGATACTACAGTACTTGATTCGACTCCTGCGCAATTTTATTTTAAACTTAAAGAGTTTATGGTACAGAATTCCGATTTAATATATCGCGATGATGAAGGTGATATTACTGTTTCGATGAAAAATTTAAATCTAAATGTATCAGGCGATTTGACAGCCGATAGTTCTTTGCTTAAAACTAACCTTACAGCCCAATCATTCAATTTCAGTAACGATGGTTTCTCTTATATCAGTAATGTAAAACTCAAACTCAATGCTGAAATAAATGCCAACATCAACGAAGAAATTTTCTATCTGAGCAATAATTCAATGCAAATGAACGATTTGCTTTTCAGTTTGAATGGTTGGTTTCGGACAGTAAAAGGAGGAATTGCAATGGATTTCAAACTCAATACCCAAACTGTTGAATTCAAATCGCTGCTTTCGCTTGTGCCGGTTTTCTATGCCCAATCATTCGAACAAATAAATGCAGCAGGAAAGGTTAATTTGAACGGGTTCTTAAAGGGTGATTTTGCCGGAAATTATTATCCATCGTTCAATCTCGATTTAAATGTTACCGATGCATGGTTTCGGTATCCATCGCTCCCGAAAAAAGTTGAGAAAATTAATATCGCGGTCAATTTATTGAATAAAGGAAATACTTTAGACGAAACCGTGATTGATGTTTCCCGATTTTTTTTCGAACTCAGCGGAAATCCGTTTTCGGCGAAACTTCGCATCGCAAATCCATATTCTGACCCTGACATTAAACTCGATGCAAAAGGAAAAATTAATCTCGGTTTAATCAAGGATGTTTATCCGGTGGATAATGATTTTTCGTTGGATGGTTTGGTAAATCTCGATTTAAATCTTGCCGGACGAATGTCCCACTACCAGAAAAATTTGTACGATAAATTTACATTTGGCGGAAATATCGCCCTTCATAATTTACTTCTGAAATTTGCAAATTTCAAGGATGCATTACAAATTGGAACAGCTAATTTTACATTTAACAACCGCTTTGTAAATCTTGCTTCGTTCGATGCTAAAATGGGAAAAAATGATATTTCTGCCCAAGGACGTTTCGAGAATTTTTTAACTTATATTTTGAATGATAAAACTTTAAATGGTTCACTTGAAATAAAATCGAATTTTCTGAATATAAACGATTTTGTGAATGCCGACAAAGTTCAATCAGATAAAAAGACAAATTCAAAAGACACTGCAAATATTACCCGACCTGTAATTTTGCCTTCGAATCTCGACCTTACTATGAAAGGCAGTTTTGGGGAAATTTTGTTCGATAAAATGAATCTGAAAAATGCTACCGGAATGCTAACGCTTGCCAATAGCAAGCTTACATTTACAAATCTTTCTGTGAATGCTTTTGGTGGCAATTTTAAGCTGAATGGTTCTTATGATTCTGCCGATTCACTTAAACCGGCTGTAGATTTTTCGCTTGCACTTAACGAAATTGTTTTTAACGATATTTTTAAACAAGTCGATGTTATACAAAACTTTGCACCTTTGTTTAACAAAGCAACCGGAAAATTTAACACCTTACTTTCGCTAAATTCAATCCTGAAACCCGATATGATGCCTGATTTGATGACAGTTTTCAGCAAAGGAAAATTCAACACAAAATCTGTTACATTGAAAGATGTTCCGGCGCTCGAAAAAATTGCGCTGGCTTTGAATCGAAAAGATTTGTTACCAATGACTTTGCAAGATATTGGAATTATGTTTGAAATTAACGAAGGAAAATTGTTTACAAAACCTTTCAGTTTTAAAATAAAAGATGTAGGATTTACACTTGGAGGAATAACAGGGCTTGATAAATCAATTAATTATCTGGGAACGGTAACTTTGCCTGACAAGCTGAATCTGGGTAAATTATCCACTTATAATATCTTTATCGGCGGTACTTTTGCAAAACCTGTAGTAAAACTCGATTTTAAAGGTAAAGTAACAGAACTTTTGGAAGAAACGGCGCAAAAAGCAGAAGCTGAAATTGCCAAAAAAGTTGATGAAGCTAAAGAAAAAGCGCTCGAAGAAGCTCGCAAGCAAAAAGAAAAAGCAATGCTTGAAGCTCAAAAACAAGCAGATAGATTGATTGCAGCGGCTGATTCTGTTGGTAATTTATTAATTTTACAGGCTGAAAAGCAAGGACAGGAATTGGTAAAAAAAGCCAATAATCCGATAACAAAAACAGCAGCTGAACTTGCTTCGAAAAAATTAGTGGAAGAAGCCCGAAAAAAAGCTGCCGAAGGAAAAGTCAAAGCTCAAACCGAAGCGCAGAAAATAATCCGGAAAGCTTCAGAGAGTGTGGAAATTTAGAAGATTCTCTTATATTTAAGTTAGCAGCAAGCCGAAAAA
>CAYQWD010000320.1:3270-3979 GCA_964420955.1 uncultured Paludibacter sp.
AATGACAAACGATTTCAACTCAAGATCATCCTTTTTTATCATTTGATGACATAATGCTCATGTATAATGAAAACAAAGTCATTGATTTAAATAATGTTCTGGAAGGTTTTGAATCTGATTTTTTTGCAATTTCAACGGACGAGAAAAAAAGTATTGAGGATTATACACTAACATATATAGGATCCTTCAACGAAATTAAAGGAATATCTCTCAGATCAGGTAGGAGTATTAATGATAGAGATTTCTTCACTTTAAGATTTGCTAAAATAATTGAGAGTGAATTTCCAGAGAAAAATGCCATTTCAGTTTTTAATGTTTTCCAGAGAAAGTTAAAACAATACTATGAAAGTCTTGGCATTTTATGTATTCCAGAAAGTATTGCTAAAATGGAAGGTCACAAAAGTTTCTTATTATCAAATCTTAAAGAAAGTGTTGATTATTTAATGATAATTGATCCATTAAAATTGTACAAATCATTTTTTGAAAGAGATACAAAAACCCCTGATAGACTTGGAGTTTCTAAGTTATATTTAATGCTTGAAGGAGAAAATGGTTTCATAAAAGTTGGACAAACCAAAAACAAACTTGAAACTCGTAGAAAAGGAGTTGCAGAACCAACATTGAAAGCAAAAGAACCTAAAATATTTATACTTAGCGCATGGATTGCACCAAAAGAAATTGAAAAAACTTTACACCTAAAATTTGAATT
>CAYQWD010000321.1:0-266 GCA_964420955.1 uncultured Paludibacter sp.
CAGTCCGAAACTGCATCAGAACCATCGAGCATTCCTTCAGTTTCGCGGTTGGGCGAAGCTACCGAACCACAATCGAGATGATCGCGCCCAATCACAATAGGGGCTTTTACTTTTCCTGTTTTTACCAACTCGTTGAATAGTAATCCGGCTTTTTCCCTTTCGCCCATTCCCAACCAACAAATTCTGCTTGGCAATCCCTGAAAAGCAACTTTTTGTTGCGCTTCGGTAAGCCATTTTTTCAGATGTTCATTTTCCGGAAAAAGTTC
>CAYQWD010000321.1:276-3969 GCA_964420955.1 uncultured Paludibacter sp.
ATCAAGGCTTTGTCTGTCGTAAAAATATCTTCAGGATCGCCTGAGAGCACCACCCAACGGAACGGACCTTTTCCTTCGCAAAATAGCGGACGAATAAATTTAGGTACAAAACCTTCAAAATCGAAAGCATTTTTTTCGCCTCCCTGTCGGGCATACTCGCGCAGATTATTTCCGTAGTCAAATGTTATACTTCCACGTTTTTGCATTTCGAGCATAAAACCAACATGGCGCGCCATACTTCTCAAGGAGCGTTTTTTGTATTCTTCAGGATTTGATTTCCGTAATGAAATGGCTTCTGAAAGTGATAATGCGTTGGGAACATAACCGTTTAACGGATCGTGAGCCGAAGTTTGGTCAGTCAGAATTTCAGGAATTATTTTTCAAGTAAATCGCCAATATCGCTTACAAGTCCAACAGAAAGCGATTCGCCTTTGGTTTTTGCATCCAAAATCCACCCGATTGCTTCCTCGTAATCGTAAGTCATGCGGTCGATATAACGGGTTTCAAGTCTTTTACGAATTCTTTCCGGATCAACATCGGCGCCAAGATAAACTGCGCCCGCCATTGTTGCCGCCAAAGGTTGAGCTCCGCTCATTCCGCCAATTCCACCTGAAACAATAAGTTTACCTGTCAGATTTCCATCGAAATATTGTCGTCCGCATTCGGTGAAAGTTTCGTACGTTCCCTGTAAAATTCCCTGCGAACCAATATAAATCCAGCTTCCTGCTGTCATTTGTCCGTACATCATCAATCCCCGTGATTTCAGAGCCTCGAAATGTTCCCATGTAGCATATGCAGGAACCAGATTGCTGTTGGCAATTAGCACCCGTGGCGCTTGTGGTTGACTGCGGACAATTCCTACAGGTTTACCGGATTGCACAAGCAGAGAATGATTTTCATCCAAATCGTACAAAATTCTAATTATTTCTTTAACTGCTTCAATATTTCGTGCAGCCTGACCTGTTCCGCCATATACAATCAATTTTTCAGGGTCTTCGGCTACTTCAGCATTCAGGTTGTTGAGCAGCATACGTATGGGCGCTTCGGTTTGCCAGGAGCGTGCATGAAGTTGATTACCGCGCGGCGATTTGTAATGCGGATGTGCAGCGTATTTTTCAATAAATTCCGAATATTTCATGATCTTCGTTTTTAAAATCCAGATTGTGTTTTTGAGTGGTTTTGTTCAATTTTTTTATTATTAATTTGGAGCGTAACAATTCTATAGCTTTTTCAATATCTATTGAAAAAAGTCTGTCGGTTTCAGCAAAAGTAATATATTCACGAATCAGTTTTTGTGCATGTTCCAACAAAATTCCCGATTTAAGCGGACGGCGGAAATCAAAACCCTGTGCGGCAGTTATCATTTCTATCGCGAGTATTTTTTCGAGATTTTCAACTATCCTCAAGCTTTTTCGTACACCTACCGAACCCATGCTTACATGGTCTTCCTGACCGAGAGAAGTAGGTATGCTGTCGGCGCTGGCAGGGAAACAAAGCGATTTATTTTCGCTTACAAGGGCTGCTGTGCTGTACTGCAGAATCATAAATCCTGAGTTTAAACCTGTATGTTCCATAAGCAGTTTGGGCAGTCCCGGTACATTTTCCATCATCGAGAGATAAATTCTGCGGTCGGATACATTTCCTAATTCAGCTGCTGCCAAGCCTGCATAATCGATGGGTAAGGCAATGGGTTGCCCGTGAAAATGTCCGCCACTGATGGTTTTATCTTCAGAAAAAATTATCGGATTGTCCGTTACTGAATTAATTTCAGTCAGAATGGTTTCTTTCAGATGCAGCCATGCATTACGTGAAGCGCCATGAATTTGCGGAATACAACGGAGTGAATAGGGATCCTGAACGCGATGACAGTTTTTGTGCGAAGCCACCATTTGAGAATGTTGCAGTAAAGTTCTCATGCGTTTTGCCACATATATGCTGCCAGAGTAAGGACGTAATTCGTGCAACTGTTCATCGAAACATTTTACTGAACCAAGCATTGCTTCGTGATTGATGGCTGCAATAATGTCGGCATGGTCGAGGCAATTTTGCATTTTTTCGAGCAGTAAAATGGCATGTGCGCTCATAAATTGTGTGCCGTTAATCAGTGCCAAGCCTTCTTTCGGACCAAGGTTGACAGGTTGTAGATTTTCCTTTTGCAACACTTCGCTCGTATCTGAAATTTTACCCTGATAATAAACCTGTCCCATGCCAATGAGCGGCAGGAAAAGATGTGAAAGAGGCGCCAAATCGCCCGAAGCGCCAACAGAACCCTGCTCGGGAACGCAAGGAATAATTTCCTTTTCAATATGCCACAAAATTCGCTCAACAGTTTCGATGGCAATTCCTGAATATCCTTTACAAAGCGCATGAACTTTCAGAATCATCATCAGTTTTGCAATTTCAGGATCGATAAAATTACCAACGCCCACGCTGTGGCTCATTAACAGGTTATATTGCAGTTTTTTGGTGTCCTCTTCATCAATAAGTGTTGTACAAAGCGGTCCAAACCCGGTGTTGATACCGTAAACTATTTTTTGTTTGTGAACAATTCGCTGGACAGTTTTGTGGTTTTTGTTAACTTTTTCGCGAGTTGTCTCTGAAAGAATTCCATTAATTTTACTGCGTGTCAAACCAAGAGCTGTTCCAATTGTCAGCATGTCCTCACCATATCTAAAGATGTCAGGTAGATTATAAGGCATAATATTTTTCTATTTATAGTATTAATTTCCACTCAAGAGTTAAATGGAATAATTATTCGATTTTCTTGCAAATATAAGAATTTTAAGAGATAATTATTGGTAGCTTGAAAATAAGTTTATAGATTATTTTTTCTTCAATGCTAATCATACTTTAGTGTAATATTTTTTTAAAAAATTTCTCCCAAAATTGCTTTTTGATAATTCAACAAAAAAGACCCTTCTTTGGAAGGGTCTTATGAATTCAGATTTTAAATCGGCTGATTATTTTTTCGAAATTAGTTTGTAAATATAACCGGCTGTAATTGCTCCAAGTACTGGAACAAGAATAAATAACCAAAGTTGCGAAAGTGCCCAATCGCCAACGAATAATGCCTGACTGATACTACGAGCAGGATTTACAGATGTATTTGTTACAGGTATGCTAATGAGGTGTATAAGTGTTAAAGCAAGACCAATTGCAATACCGGCAAAACCTTTCGGCGCTTTTTCATCTGTAGCTCCCATAATTACAATCAGGAACATGAATGTCATTATAAATTCGGTAACTATAGCAGCCATAAGGTTATAACCGCCGGGTGAATGATCGCCATAACCGTTTGCAGCAAAACCTCCGATTTCGCCACTACCACCTGAAACGATAATATATAAAACAGCTGCAGCAGCTATTCCACCAAGAATTTGTGAAAGAATGTATGGGAAAAGTAACTTACCGTCGAATCTGCCACCAGCCCAGAGTCCGAATGAAACAGCAGGATTCAAATGAGCTCCTGAAATGTGACCAAGTGAATACGCGATAGTTAAAACTGTGAGCCCGAACGCGATAGAAACACCGACAAGTCCAATTCCAACATCAGGGAAAGTTGCTGCCAAAACAGCGCTACCACAACCTCCTAATACCAACCAAAATGTTCCGATAAATTCAGCAATGTACTTTTTCATGATTTTTAAATTTATGTTTTTCCTACTCGTAAGGCTTTTCGGTTACGCCATATTT
>CAYQWD010000322.1:0-3958 GCA_964420955.1 uncultured Paludibacter sp.
GGAGGGAGAGTGCGAATAATAAAATCAGTTGTTGTATTAATTTCTTAATATCTTATTTTCTTAAAAAAACGTTCAAAAGTCTTCGACGTTTTGAAGTTTAATTTTCAAATTTTCAAATTTTTAAAATGAATTTAAAACTCAAATTTTCCGTTATTTTGCTTTTAGCAACATTCACACTTTCTGCAGCACCATTCCGTCCCGATTCGTTGTATTCAAAATGGATTATCGATTCCCGCATGGGCGATTTCAGAAATAAAACATCTACCGAAAGTTTTAAAACTCCAACAAGCACGCGTAATGTAACATGGGATTATGTGCCCGGACTTGTAGCCAAAGCCATTATCAAAGCATGGGAACAATACAAAGACAAGCCATGGAGCAATTATTTCCTGACAGGAATTCAGGATTATGCCGACAATATCACTATGCATTTAGGCGCAAGTAATATCGACGATTTGAATGCCGGAAAAATATATTTCGAGCTTTACCGTGCTGCTATGGAAAAAGGACAAACCACCAAAGCCAATAATTACAAAAACAATGTTACCATTTGCCGGAATACTCTTAAAGCAAATCATAAGCGCATTGCAGCACCATTGCCTGGAGCAGGAGGTTTCTGGCACAAATTGCAGTATACCAACCAAATGTGGCTCGATGGATTATATATGGGACCGGCGCTTTATGCCGAATGGCAGGGAAATTTCGGTGCTGAGTTAGGCGAAACCGACAACAATACTTCTTGGAACGATATTGCACAGCAATTCGATACCATATTTAAATACACATGGGATCCTGTAAAAAAAATGAATTATCATGCATGGTCGGCTGAACCGAAAAACACGGCTTCTTCTTATTGGGCTGACCCTATAACTGGTCGTTCGCTGGAATTTTGGGGACGTGGTGTGGGGTGGTTTTTTGCTGCATTGGTCGATGTTTTGGAATACATGCCTGCATCGCACCCTGCACGTACCCGATTGGTAAATTACACTAATTTAGTTGCCGATGGATTGAAAGCACGCCAGGATGCAGCAACAGGTTGCTGGTATCAGCTTTTACAGTATGACAACACCAAAAAAGGCACAAGTTGCAATATTGCAAACTATCTCGAATCGTCGGCATCGAGCATGTTTACATATTCTTATTATAAGGGAATCCGACTTGGAATTCTTGATAAAAACACCTATAAACCCTTAGCTGATAAAGCCTATAAAGGTTTAATCGAAAACTTTGTAGTAGAAGAAGCAAACGGAAAAATAAAACTCATTCAAAGTTGCGAATCGGCAGGACTAAGTGGAACTCGCAAGGGCGATGCCAACTATTATCTCTGTGGCAGCGATGTAGCAATTCATAACAATACCGAAGGAAAAGTGTTGGGTCCGTTCATCATGGCGAGCCTCGAATACGAAAAAACCAAACAAACTTCTGACAGTAAAGCAGTAAAAAAAAAGATAAAATTCTGCTTGTTCAAAAAACGGACTGCATCGAAATAACAGCCGAAAATCCAATTATCGAAACCGTTAACATCTACAACAGTAACGGAAAACTCATAACTTCCCGACATGGAAATGCCACTGATAAAGTAGTTTTTCCGGTCAGGAATTTTAATAAAGGGATATACATTTTAAAAGCTGACAACTTTCGAAAGTTATTTATTATTAAGTGATAAAAATAAATTATCCACATAACAATTATTCCACATTTTTTGTTAGTTATTCCACATCATCTAATTTTTTATATTTTATTTTTACATTTTGAGAATTTCTAATAAGATTTCTAAACATTTAAAATTTAATTTATCATGAAAAAATTTTTTACAAAAACTATGGCTTTAGTAACCATTTTATTAGTAAGTGCATGGAGTGTGAATGCACAGACACCTGCTTTTACTTGGGATAAAAGCGAATTAACAACAGGATGGTCAAATGGAGGACCTTTCACAACATTAAAAATTGAGAATAATATTCGATTACAACAACTGGCAACAACCGGTACTGCAAACAGCTATTTTTCTCTTGACAATTCCAATACAGCACCCGCTCTTACAGGTACTACAGATGCTGTAACTATTTCGTTACTTGCTTCTTCAAGTTATATTTCACAAATTAAAATTTCATATTCTTCCAATGGTACATCAGTCGCCAGTCCATATGTTGGATACAGTACAACTATTACTGAAATGGGGAGTTCTACTGTAACAATTGATGCCTGTGATTTTGACCCTGCTGGAGTTGCCGGCACCACTGCTGTTCAGAAAACGTATAACGCGCCATTAAACACAAAATTTATTATTCTGACAAGAGGAAAAACATGTAGTGGATCAACCGCAAACACAACTACAATCAGAATATCCCGAATTGAAGTTTATACTGTAGCTATGGCTCCTTCAATTTCAGCATTTAAAGTGAACGATATTAATGCTACAATTGATCAATCTGCCAAAACAATTACAGCGCAATTACCATACGGATCAAGTTTAACTAATATTACACCCGAAGTAATTTTAGGTGGCACTGCAACTGTTTACACTCCAACGGGAGCGCAGGATTTTACAAATCCCGTAGTTTATACTGCCAAAGACGGAACACCTGCAAATGATGCAAACTATACAGTAACATTAACGGTTAACCCAACACCCAGTTCGGACAAAGATATTACCAATGTAACCATTGGAGGAAGAACACCATTGTTTGATGCAGGAACTAATACATTCAGTATTGTGTTACCAAAAGCATCAAGTCTAACGCAAGCTGTTAATTTTACCAAACCTTCTACTGCTTCTGTTAATTTTACCTCAGGAAGTTCGCACGATTTTTCAACTCCGCTTAGTATTACCGTTACAGCACAGGATTTAACAACCAAGGTTTATACTTTAACTGCAGCAGTTGGAACAAAAAACATTGCTTATGTAATAAGTACAGCTGTTGATGCTAAGGACACTAAAATTCGCCCGATGTTAGCAAGTAAATATTATTTAGAAAACATACTTATTGCCAATATAACTACTACTTACAATTTTTCAAATTATGATATGGTTCTCTTGACCGAAGCACCAAGTTCTGGTAGTGCCGGAATGAAAGCATTGTGGGGAATTAACAAACCATTATTGAGTTTAAAAATGTATGCGATACAGGCTAATACATGGAATTTGTCAACAGCTTCAAATCCATCGCCGGCAGCTACAACAGTTGCTGTTAACGAACCGAATCATCCAATTTTCAATGGGGTAACATTCTCGGGCATTTACAACAACGAAATTGGAATGTTTAGTGCTATCAGTTCCGGAAATGGCGTTCAAACTACTCCATATACAGGAAACTACAATCTTGCCAATGTTAAAGGCGCCCTAACCACAGGTATTCTCGAATTACCTGTAGGTACAACTTCGCCAATGACAGGTACAACAGCAGAAGCGTTAACTTCAAAATTATTATTTGTTAGCATTTCTAACGACAACCAAAATATTGTTACCGACAATGCTTTGAAAATAATTGATAATTCGGTGAATTATCTTACCGGAGCAACCACTTGGGGAACAGATGCCGGCACACGTTTTCAAGATATTACTGTATCATACACAGGAAGTGGTACTGAGGAAATTAATTTTACATCTGCCAAACTAAAATGGAATGCAGTTCCGGCTACTGTTAAATATATAATTACAAAAGAAAGTCCATCGGGAATCAGGGAGTCAATGGGAGCAAAAGCTGCAATTGCAATTGATGTTAATGGCGATTTAACCAGCCTTGAACTGACCGGTTTATCTCCAAAAACCAACTATACCTATAGTGTAGTAGCTCAAAATGCAGCAGGAGTAAATTCCAAGCCTGCCAATATCAATTTCTCGACATTAGATACAAGGTTATCAAATTATACATTACAAAATATTGCTTTCGATGGACGGAACATTCTCAATCCGGAACGTCAGCAATTACAGGTATTTGATGCAACCGGACGTTTG
>CAYQWD010000323.1:0-3951 GCA_964420955.1 uncultured Paludibacter sp.
GAATCAAACAAGTTAAAAAAATTAATTCAAACTATTTTTTATCGGTCAGTAGTGATATCTTATTTATGCTTTTTCATAAATATACTCGTACATGCACGCCTGACCACTTGGAGTAGCTAATTCATGCAAAGGTGAATCAAAATTGCTCACTAAAGTAAAACCTTGTTTTTCGTAATAACTACTTGCTCCAAGTTTATTGGTTTCTACCTGAATTCGCTTAACTCCAGCTGTTATGCATGAATCTCTAAATGTTTCCCATAATTTAGTGCCTACGTTTTTACCTCGTAAATTCTGCGCCACCACAAATAAACAAATCTCGCTGGCTTTACCTGGTACTATTGAAGTTCTATTTTTGTTGTGGTCAGTTAGAGCTTTTATGAACTTATTTCTTTCAATTTTATCCATTTTCTTAAAATTAAAAGAAACTATTGCATTTATAGCCAGTTTAATTTTTCCTCGCGGCTTTATTTTAGACAAATGATTATATCCAAACAGAAAACCAACAACTGTTCCTTGGTAAACTGCGACAAGATTCATATTGCCTGAGCTTAGTCCGCCCTTTGTGTATATGTGTAAGGCTGTTTTACTCAAATTCTTGTCATTAATAATTTTATCGAAATGCCATGCTTCATTTACCAATTCTTCGCAATGTATATAATCACCTTGCTCAAAATTTCTAATTATAATCTCCATTTAAAAAACTTTTTTTCATAAATTAATATTGAATAGTTCGTTATAAAAAATATTATTGTTAACGCAGAAATGCGAAGATGCAAAGAAGCAAAGGAAAACCCTTAATTTTTCCTTTCCACATCCTTTATTTAAGTATCAGGTTATTAGAATGTTGAAAAAAATGAAAACTTTGCATTCTTCACGTTGAGTATTAAAATTAATCTTTTTAGAATAATAATAGTGAAATTACATAACGGCTTGATTTAATACACACATTGTGTTATTTTATAACGACCCATTGAATATTTAAACAAGTTTGCAAAGAAACTTTACCGAACTCACAAGATTGCTCACAACAACAGGTAAATTTGCGATGTGGAGGGATTTGAGTATAAAACCGAAAAGCTATCGCCAAATTTTAATAAATGTGCCAAAGTCTGATAAACTACTTACCACAAAATATCAGCAAATGTGCTTTTAAGTACAACCAATTTTTTATCTTTGAATTATTAATTTTTGTTTTTCAGTCCATTCTTTTGATTTAATTTCAACCATATAAATGCCATTGTATAAATTATCTACTATTATTTGATGGTTATTATTCTTAAGTATTTCAGAATGGACTAAAGTCCCAATTGTATTATAAATATTTAATATTAAGTCGTTATAGTCTGATTTTTTAATATCTATAGAAAGTACATCATAAGCTGGGTTGGGGTAAATTAAAGATTTTGAGGGAGTTGTAATATTGTTTAGATCTGTTGGTGGATTAATGAATTTTCCATAAACATCCCCATCTGTAAAATCATCCTCATTATTAAGTCTAGTGGCGATAGTAAGAAATGTATTATTTGCGAAAATGCTAGAACCAAAAGGAGTTTTATTATTTAAACTTTTGAAAACTTCAAAAGGTGAGCTGGTTGGAATTCCTGAAGTATTATACCATTGTCCCATCATGGAGCCATTTGTTAGTTGAGTCCAGGTTACCAAGTATTTATTATTTCCATATGCAACCATTGGAAGAAATGGATGAAATAAAGAATCACAAATCATAAAACTATTCTGCACAATCCCATTGGTGTCAATAATTGCTCCATAAAGAAACCAAGGAGTTTCTTTAGATTTAAAAATTTGTTCATGGTAAGCAAGAAAATATTTTGATCCGTCAAAGGCAATAGATATGGGATTATCTCTCATAAAATTTCCTCGCACAATAGTTATTTCGCTTCCAATTAAAGAACCCTGAGTGCTTACATATCTGGCAAAGATTTTATTTGAAACTATACTACGTTCAACGTAAGATATTAAATATTTAACACCATCAAAAGCTATTGCAGCTTCTCTTGCAGTATTGGCAGAAATCTGTATTTCATTTCCAAGAATTCCACTTGGACTAATTGTTCTTCCCCATAACTCATGATTCAAACGAGTTCCTTTCAAGTAACAAATAAAATAAGACCCTGATTGAAAAGACAGCACGAGAGATTCCTCATCAATAGATGGAGAAGCTATAAAGAATTCTGAACCTACCAAACTTCCACTTTGGCTTAAAAAACGCCCGACAATATTGCCATTACCTGTTAGCCATACCAATAAGTAATTAGTGCCATCAAACGCAGAATGTATTGACATTGATTTAACATTCGAACCAACAAATATTCTCGAACCAACTAAAGTTCCTGAAGGTGAAACAAGTTGAGCTGTAGCATTGCTACTATTTTGATTAGTATCTTTAATGGCAATTAAATAGTTTGTGCCATCAAAACTTGCGCTCGTCGCAAAAGTATGGTCTGCCCCAATGGCTATAGGAAATTCTTGTGCCAAAACATTTACAATTGTAATAGACAAAATTAATGCTAAAATAATTTTTCTCATTTTTATTTTATCAGTGTTTATCGTGCTGGCTCCGCACTTTTTGAATTTTTATTATTGATCAAAAATAATCTTTCTGTTTCCATTGGTTGCAAAAACACGTAAATATACGAAAGTTTTTTATAACAACAAATAAATATATAAAAATTTGTAAAATTATTTAACTATCTGTTCTTTATCGCTTAAAATCTATTGCTATTGTTGCGCATAATGAATATCAGCAATAAATTGATAATGAATTATCTATAATTAACATATTAAAAATACGCAATTTAGATTTCACTGATGAGCGTTATATATTTGAAGCCGGCGAGCATCGATGGTAAAATGTAATGGGGATACGTTTCGAAAAAAATAAGGAATTGATTCATTTTTTGCGGTCGCAAACAAAGGCATAGTGGTCGGTATCGAAAAAAGTTTGGTATGTTGCCGATAACCGGCATTACCGCACCCTCTTTGGAATGGAACAGAAAATTGTGAGCAAAGAAGTGATCAGCGAAATTTATCCTGTAAATTTTCCAGCGTTCCAGCGTTATCAGGAGCAGTTAATACTCATAGTATGCAGCGAAAACACCTTCTTGCCGGTGCTATTGGTATAGCAGAGTTATTGAATATGCACATAAAACTTTACCGGATGAAAACCTTACACCTGAATGTTTGAGAAGTTGTTTTCTGTTTCGCCCTGATAAACTGAAACTTTTCAAACTGAAATTCATAGCCTGATTAATACCGAAAAATTTTATTTTAAACAAGACTTGCATCGCAAAAAAAAATGTTTATCTATATTCCGCATCCCAAACATCCAACATTGCTGCCTAAAATGATGAACAGATTGAAATTTGCAAATTATTAAACTCTTTTAACAATAATAAAAGCCGGTTTATGCTCAGACTTGGTTATGAAATGGTTTTAAATTTGAGTTACGTGATATGGCTAACAAATTAACAGTTCTACTTTCGCAAGTAATTATTTGCGAACCAACGGTCAACATTGCTAAAATTGCGTATGAAGTATTATAAAACTTACAGTTTGTTTGTTTGTATTGCTGTTTGATTTTGGAGTGTAATAAAAAAGCACTATTTTTGTGCCGAATTATAATAAAACTAAATTAGGTATATATCATAAAGTGTTTTTGCTATTACATGAAAACAGAAAATAAGAATACCTCGCGGAAAATGATGAATGGCAACGAAGCGGTTGCCAGAGGCGCTTTTGAAGCGGGTGTGAAAGTAGCTTCCGGGTTTCCTGGAACTCCTTCAACAGAAGTAATGGATTTTACCCAACAGTCATATCCTGATATCTATTGTGAATGGTCGACAAATGAGAAAGTTGGTTTAGAAGTAGCTATTGGTGCTTCTTTTGCAGGTTACAGAAGCTTTGCGGTGATGAAAACCGTGGGTTTACATG
>CAYQWD010000324.1:0-3934 GCA_964420955.1 uncultured Paludibacter sp.
CATAAGCAACCAGAATTTTTGAAACGTAAAATCTTACAGGGCACAATTATCCCTTAGGAGAAATTGATTGGCTCATTTCTATATCAAAACATTTACATACAGATTTTTTTTTGAAAAATTTGCAGTCAGGTATATTTTTCAAAAGTATTAACATAAAAAAACCGAGGTATATTCTTATTTCCTTAACGTTTTGTTTCCAGCATCCTCACGTGCTTTAATGCGTTTATACCATTCCTCACGTTCTTTCACCAAATTGTACCCGCGCTTTGAAAGATAATTATTGATTCTGCCCTTGTATTTCCCGAATATCTCGTGTTTTTTATTTGAACTTTCTGCATCGAGTGCATATTCGCGGGCTTCTTTAAGCCATACAAAAATTTGTGTTTTCTCCTCAGTGGTCAGGGCTGGTATCATATCGAGTGTTGAATTATAAGTTACCATCATCACTCCGAAAGTTATGCCGTCTTTTACTATTTCAATTTGAGACTCATTCAAAAACAATGATAATTGGGATGAAAAAGCAAAGTGTGAATTATACAACTCTGCATCTTTCCTGTTTTGAATTGCTGTTTCTGCAGTAACTTTTTCATCGTTGCTTTTAGCTGAACGTTTTATTTGAGCCATAGCGCTATCGCGTTTTTCATAAATATCGTTCAATTGGAAATATCTATTGGCAACAATATTCGTTACATTTTTGTAAACTGCAGAATCTTTCAACTCCAGTTTATCAACAATCTTTTTTGTACGGTCAACTATTGTGTTTACATATTTTGGATTGCGGTTTTTTGTATCAAGTTCAACTGCATTTAAAGATGTAACCAGAAAAATTAAGCAAATACCAACACCGATAATTCTCATTTTATCCAATTGTAAATTGTAAATAATTAAATTCTAATATTAAAGAAGTTTTCCCTTCTCTGCCAAAGTGTCGCGGTTGTTTTTCAGGTTAGTCCAGTCCACTTTTTTCTTAGGGTTGATGCCATTGATATATTTTTCAATATTTGTATAGCCATCCCCGTTCACATCTTTTACGGCATCGGAAGGATCGTTTGGGTTTAGTCCGTATTTTTTCTCCCATGCATCGGGCATTCCATCGCTATCGTTATCAATATAAGGTTCACCTTTGTATTCGGGATAACCTCCAACCTGCCTAATATCTGTAATTATGCCATATTTGTACGAATCTTTAGGCAGGCGGCGATGTTTGAACTGATAAAAATTGATCGTGTCCGACTCAGGAGCGTAGTACACTTTTCCTGTTCGTACCTGCTCAATCACTCTTTCGTCAATAATATCGCGTTTGGGAATATTGGCGCCGGCATTATTCAATACGAAACTGTAAGCTTCCTTTGCCGACATAATTTTTATTGGTGGCATGGGAAAAGGTTCGTTCCATTTCATTGCATCGGTATATTTGTCTGCATTCGGAAAATCTTCAACCTGCACTCCTCCATTCCAGTTATCCATGGTTACAGTTTTGTTTCCTTCCATAATATTTCCATTACAATAAACCCTTCCAAAAACAAGAAATCCAAGTTTACTACGTCCCGATTCTGGTTTTATTATACGGTAACCTACCGGAGAATCTTTGGGTGTTAATGGACCCGGCTTATAATAATTATTTATGATATTGTAAAGCGCAGTATAATCACCGCCATCAACCGACCGATGAACCCAGTTGTAGATTACATTATTTGTGAAATTGAAAACACCATTCCAACCAATGGAGGGATTGCGTCCGGCATTGTTTGCCCATAAATTGCGCATAAACGAACAGTTTTCACCTCCGAGCGTGCTGCCAAAAGCATGATTGTAAGTATCAAGCGCCTGGGATGAGATCGTATTTTGAATTGTAACATTTACTGTAGGCAGTTTTTTTTCTTTAGTTCCATCCTGTGGATCGAACATGTGGCGATAAAACGAGATATTCTCATCCAAACCCCAACTTGTTGAGCAATGGTCGATAATAATATTCCCTACCGGATTTCCGCCAAAAGTGTCATCGCGTCTGGCAACATCGGTTTCGCCTCTGCGAAAACGCATATGACGTACAACAACATCGTGTGTATTTACCCAAAAAGATTCACCTGCCACACAAATACCATCGCCAGGTGCTGTTTGTCCTGCAATAGTAATGTAAGGTGCATTTACTATTATGGGAGTTTCCAGTTTGATTATTCCGGCAACATTAAAAACTACAATCCTGGCTCCTCCGGTTTCACAGGCTTCGCGTAATGTGCCCGGACCACGATCGGCAAGGCTCGTTACGGTTAAAACTTTTCCACCTCGCCCTCCAAAAGAAAACATTCCACCACCTTCGGCTCCCGGAAATGCAGGAATTTTTGCTTGTGGCAAATCTGTCGGACGGGCTGCCCATGGTATGTATGGGCGACCTTTCAGCGCTTCCTGATTTATAATGGGTAAAGCTCTTAAAAATGCTTCTTCAGAACTTTTTTTCTCGGCGGCAAGTTTTCGGTCTGCTACTTCCTGTAAATCTTTTGGTACTTGCGGATATTGTGAGTACATTATAGTTGTAAATGCTTGAATGCTCAAAAAAAGAATTATTTTTTTCATTTTGTTGATTTTTTTGTAAAAATATTTTTTTTAATTAGACTTCTTTTAACTGGCTGTGTACTCATTTTTCATGTTTGCTCCAAACTTTTTAAAGTGTATTCTCAGTATTCAGTACATGTAATAAAACAAAATGCAATATTTTTCAAATAACGTAATTTCTTAGTTATAAATGATAAATAATTGAACTTTCGCAAGCAATTAATTACTTGATTTTCTGATGTTTGAAAATTTATGGCGTTTGATAATCAAATGGTTATACAAAAAAAGAACTTTATCAAATTTTTATCGCCCGACCTCTCCCCTAACCCCTCTCCCAAGCTCTATCCCCCCTCGGGGACTTTCTACTCAAGGAAAAAGAAAATGGAAAAAAAATTTTAGAGGGGGAATAGTTTAGTGCAGGTAATAAAGTCCGTCAAAAACTTTAATTATTTGATGTATTGCACAATACACATGCGAAAGTTGAATAAATAAATAAACAAACAGAGTGACTTATTGATTGAGTCGCTCTGTTGCTATCTATAATTTTTCTCCATAAGCCAAATCGCCGGCATCGCCAAGTCCGGGTACGATATAGGAATGTTCATTCAAATCGGGGTCGATGGCAGCTACCCACAAAGTAGCTCCACTGCCTGCATAATGTTTTTTCAGGTATTTTACTGCTTGTCTGCTTGCTATCACGGTGGCAATATGCAAATTTGAAGGTTTACCTTTTGTGAGCAATGCCAGGTGCGCTAACTCCATCGAACTGCCCGTAGCGAGCATCGGATCGGTGATAATCAAAGTTTTTCCGTTTAAATCCGGCGAAGCAATATATTCGATATGAATATCGAATTTCAACTCATTTTTATATTTCCGATAAGCTGAAACAAAAGCGTTTTCAGCACGGTCGAAATAGCTCAGAAAACCCTGATGAAATGGTAATCCTGCACGCATTATGGTTGAAATCACAATTTTTTCGTCGATAACATTGACAGGAGCCACCCCAAGTGGCGTTATAACATCTTCGTTCGTATAAAGCATTGATTTACTTATTTCATAAGCCATTATTTCGCCAATGCGTTCCAAATTTCTTCTGAATCGCAACGGATCGCCCTGTATTTCTACTGAACGGATTTCTTTCAGATAGTGATTCAGAATGGAATTGTTTTCGGATAAGTTGATTATTTTCATTTTATATTGAAATTAACTTTGTTGATATTACGCTTTGCGTGAAATTAACTTCGTTGATATTACGCTTTGCGTGAAATTAACTTTGTTGATATTACGCTTTGCGTGAAATTAACTTCGTTGATATTACGCTTTGCGTGAAATTAACTTTGTTGATATTACGCTTTGCGTGAAATTAACTTCGTTGATATTA
>CAYQWD010000325.1:0-3897 GCA_964420955.1 uncultured Paludibacter sp.
CATACTGATAATTTGGATTCATATCGGAAACTAAAGTATTCGAAGTATTTGTATAGGCCGATGAAGTCCATTCAGCCACGTTACCTGCCATATCATAAAGTCCATATTCGTTAGGAGGAAATGATCCTACTTTCATTGGAGTTGACCCGGTATCATCAGTATAACTACCACGCATGGGTTTAAAATTTGCCAGGTAGCAACCTTTTGCATCTCTTATATAATTTCCTCCCCATGGATACATATTTAAAGCCTTACCGCCACGCGCTGCATATTCCCATTCGGCTTCGGTTGGCAAGCGATATTCTTGAGCTCTATATTTTGTAAAACCCGAAAGAAGTTTTGTTCTCCAGTCGCAAAATGCGTTTGCCTGTTCCCAAGTAACACCTACTACAGGATAATCATTATATCCTGGATGAGAGAAATACATATGCATTTTGGGATCATTATAAGCAAACTGATAATCTCTTAACCACATCATAGTATCCGGATAAATATTTATTATCTTTCGCGATATCAAATCCTTTCGGGATTTCAATCTTCTCTCAATAGTTTTGTTTATTATCACTCCGTTTTCGTCAACATAAGATGTATCAACTCTTACTTTTGCATTAGGTGAGTAAGCTCCGGTATGTACATTATATTTGTTTGATGGCAATGCAGCCTGATCATAATTTATCCATTCGTACAGATATGTAAATTTTCCGGGATTGAGTTGCTTTTTGAGCGAAAATACATTATTATCTTTAAAATAAAAATAATTCAATATTCGTGCAATAGTAGTATCTTTTGAATTCCATGGGATATTAGTTTTCCAGTTTAGCGGAACCAGCTCAAGTTCACTTGGGGTCAGATTCGGAATTTCAGCTTTATCAGCATAGGAAAAAAACTTCTCATAACCATTTACATTTTCTGCAATAAGCTTACGACGAGCTATAGAGTCGCGTACCCAATAAACAAACTGACGATATTCATCATTTGTAATTTCGGTTTCGTCTATCCAAAATGCTTCAACTGTAACATTCACAGGTTTGTCATTTGCCGAACCAAGTGCTGATTGTTCATTGGCGCCCATCATGAATGAGCCGCGTTTAATAAATACCATTCCGTAAGGTTGGTTTTCGTTGAAACCACCGCCACTTAAAATTTTTTGGGATGTTCCTGTCAATTCTCCTGCAGGTCGGTTGCACGAAATGAGCGTGAAAACCACAAAAAATAATATAAGATTTTTTTTCATTTCTGTTATTAATTTATTTTTATAAATCAGATCTGATTAATATTCATTATTTATAGTATACGAATACTTTTGTACTTAGTCATTTTTTTTCCGAAAACATAAGCAAAATTGTATTTGAGCATAATTTCATGTGAACCTGAACTTGCCAATAATATTTTCGAAGTTGGCAAATCGTACGAATAACCCGCTGATAAACCGCCACTTATATCCATACCTGCTAAAAACACTATAGCATCTTCAAGTCGATAAGTCAAACCACCCCAAAATTTCTGATCGTACTCAAGCAAACATGAAACATCAAACTGAAATGTATTAAAATTACTTTTAAATAATGCAGAAGGTTTTATCTCAAGTTTGTTTTCAGGCAATTTATAACCTGTCCCGGCAGTAATATATAGTATACTGTTTTGACGAAATTGTGTTGTTTCGCCCCAGTTTACTTTTGGTCTGTTCAGATGTTTAAACGATATTCCTGTCCAAGTACTGCCAGAATTATACCATGCGCCAATACCTATATCGAAAGAAATTCCTGACACTGATGTTTGTGGTATATCTCCATCAGCAGTGATATCATGATATTCACCTAAAGTTACACTATGCGACTTTACACTGTCGCCCATAAAACCAATACTGAGAAAACCAATATTAGTGCCTGCGCTTAAAACTCCTTTGCCAATCGGTATTTTGTAGGCATAAGTTAGATGTACACCTTGATTCTTAAATAATCCGATACTATAGTTATTAAAACCAATGCCGGCTGCATGGTTCAAATTACCAGTTTTAAAGGGAGATGTAATACTAAAATCTGTTATAGTTCCTCCGTTTGGCATTCCTAACCATTGCAATCGGTGTTGCCCTGCCAAGTCAATCATTCCACTTTGTCCGGCCGCTGCAGGATTTATCGCAGCATGATTGAGCATATACTGACTTAATTGGGCATCGAACTGAGAATTTACTGTTATTATGCAAACAATTGAAAATAAAATTAGAAGAATTATTTTTTTCATGAATGTTCCACTCATATAATTCTCAAAAACCTTTTATGTTGATAAACATAGAGGGATTCGAGTAATACATCAAACTCAAAATGTTTAAAAAAATTGTTTGTTGAGTAATAAAATTAGACAAATACTTCTTCCTTTTATTGTTTAACGGAGCTTTATTGAATATATTTTCTAGTATTCTTCTTCATTAAAGAAAAAATCTTCTTTACTTGGATAATCGGGCCAGATATCCTCAATACATTCGTAAATTTCACCTTCATCTTCAATTTCCTGCAAGTTTTCTATTACCTCAAGGGGCGCTCCCGAGCGTATTGCATAATCTATCAACTCATCTTTTGTTGCCGGCCATGGCGCATCTTCAATTTTCGAAGCTAATTCTAAAGTCCAATACATAAATACCTGTAAATTTTTTAATTAATAAAAATTTGTATTTTCTGTTTTTTCTGCAAAAATAGAATTTTTTTTATGAAAAACTACTTTTTCCAGTATATTTCTTTGGTTTGAAACGTTAAATTTATAAATCGGGCTAATACGAAGAAATAATCCGAAAGCCGGTTTACATATTTAGCAATATTTTCAATTTGCTGATAACTAACGCTAATCGATTGAATTCTTCGTTCAGCTCTGCGGGTTACAGTTCTGCAAACGTGTGCTAAAGCAGAAGCAGGATTACCGCCAGGTAAAATAAAATTCCTTAGTTCGGGCAGTAATTCATTCATTCTATCAATTTCATTTTCAAGCATTTCCACATCCAATTCCGATAGTATTGAAACTTTAGTAACGTTAGTTTTTTCTGTATCTGTAGCCAAAAATGAACCAATCACAAACAATTTGTTCTGAATGGCAAATAATGTTTCATTGGTCGATTCGGGTAAATTGTTAGTAAGTAGCAAAGCTATAAATGAATTGAGTTCATCAATAGTTCCATATGCTTCAAGGCGCGGATCTGTTTTTTTTACCCGTGTTCCGCCAATCAGACTTGTTGTACCTTCATCGCCCGTTTTTGTATATATTTTCATCTTTTTATTATTAACCGCCGGTTTATCCAATCCAGAAGTATTGGAATCGGGACCAAACGACAGGGAAAAATGTTGAGTTTTATAAATACAAACTTAGTAAATGACATAAAAAAAAGAACGCAGATCCCCTTAGCTATCGTGAGACTGATGTAAAATATTAAAAATCCAAATTAGAATTTACCCGACAGACCGCAAATAGCGGTCGTTCGGTATCCGAGATCAAACGGATTAAATCTTGCAAGCAAGATTGGATTAAGATAAGTAACTGAAATCATCTCGCCAAAGGCGAGATTAAAATCCGTTTAATCAGTGTAAATCAGCGTTCTATTTTCTTTAAAATCATATATTATATATAAATTTTTGTCATGTATTTAGAAATGCAAGTTATTTTATTAAGTAGTTGCTCTAAATTAGTTTATATCATTTTTCAAAAAGCCTCCACACCGGAGGTGTGCTCTGTACATAACCCCCGATTTCAATCGGGGGAAAAAGAAGATATATGGAATAGAAACTCTGTAGGAGTTTCCTCGTGCAAGTATATTTATAAAAGGAGGAAACTCCTGCGGAGTTCAGTCTTGTCACCTTTAATCATCCCCCAAATTAATTTGGGGGTTACGCAAAGATAACTCCTACGGAGTAA
>CAYQWD010000326.1:0-3890 GCA_964420955.1 uncultured Paludibacter sp.
GTATTACATCAGCTTTAATCCGCTAAATCCGTGTGAATCTGCGTTCTATTTTTTTTGCATGTACTAAGCTAATTTTTTTTAATTTCCTTATCTTTGTAACTGAATATTAAAAAACTGGGTATGAAAAATGGATTCGTGCGCGTGGCAGCTGCAATTCCATCGGTGAAGGTTGCCGATTGCGCATATAATATTTCAAACATGGAAAGCCTTATTAAGCAGGCTGATAGTGAAAATGTGCAGGTAATTTGTTTTCCCGAATTGTCGGTAACGGGCTATACCTGTGCCGATTTGTTTTTCCAAAAGCAATTGCTAAATAATGTTCATGAAGCTTTAAGCAGCTTGTGCCTTTTTTCATACGATATTTCGGCAGTAATTATTGTAGGAGCTCCACTTGAAAACCGGAACAAACTTTACAATACTGCTGTGGTTATACAGGGCGGAAAAATACTCGGCGTAGTACCCAAAACTTTTTTGCCCAATACCGGAGAATTTTATGAAAAACGTTGGTTTTCGCCTGCCCGCTTTGATGAAACCGGAACGATACCGGTGGCGGATAATGAAGTACCTTTTGGAACAAATATACTTTTTACTGATAAAAACCTTGTTTTTGGTATCGAACTTTGCGAAGATGTATGGGTGCCGCTGCCACCCAGCACACATCACGTAATGAATGGCGCTGATATCATTTTTAATCTTTCAGCTTCGAATGAATTGATTGGAAAAAATACTTATTTGCTCAAACTTATCGAGCAGCAATCGGCGCGCTGCAATGCAGGCTATGTGTATGCTTCGGCCGGTTTTGGCGAATCGACCACCGATGTGGTTTTTGCAGGAAATGCATTAATAGCCGAAAATTGTAAAATAATAGCCGATAGTAAACGATTCATTTTCGGACAGCAACTTTTGATTTCAGAAATTGATGTGGAACTTTTACGCTCCGAACGAATAAGAAATACAAACTTCAGATGTTCCAATGCTGGCGCAAATTATCAAACAATAAATTTTTCTACAGTTCAATTGCCCGATAATTTTGTTTTAACTCGTAAAGTAAATAAACATCCGTTTGTGCCTTATTTGGCAAACCGTAATGAAGCCTGCGAAGAAATATTTTCGATTCAGGTTAGCGGACTTGCTCAACGCTGGAAACACACCCAAGCCAAAACTATGGTTATTGGTATTTCTGGCGGTCTCGATTCAACTCTGGCATTACTTGTTGCAGTAAAAACTGCTGATAAATTGGGAATTAATCGTGAAAAAATAACCGGAATCACCATGCCCGGTTTTGGAACAACCGGACGTACATACAACAATGCTTTGCATTTAATGCAATCACTGGGAATTACGGCAATTGAAATTCCGATAAAGGAAGCCTGTTTACAGCATTTTAAAGATATCGGACATGACCCCGATGTGCATGATATAACTTATGAGAATGTACAGGCTAGAGAAAGAACACAAATACTCATGGATATTGCCAACAAGCAGAACGGGCTTGTTGTTGGCACCGGCGATTTGTCGGAACTTGCACTGGGATGGGCAACTTACAATGGAGATCATATGTCGATGTATGGAGTGAACAGTGGTGTGCCCAAAACGCTTGTGAGATATTTGGTAGAGTGGGCGGCACATCAAACTGATAAAGCATCAGAAATGATTTTGCTCGATGTGCTTAATACACCTGTCAGTCCGGAGTTGCTGCCTGCTGCCAAAGATGGAACAATCACTCAAAAAACCGAGGATTTAATCGGACCCTATGAATTGCACGATTTCTTTTTGTACTATTTAGTTCGATACTGTTTTAGTCCGGCAAAAATATTGATGCTTGCGATTCATGCATTTGAGGCTGATTATACCAAAGAAACAATAGAAAAGTGGCTTAAAGTATTTTTGCACCGTTTTTTTACACAGCAGTTTAAACGATCGTGTATGCCCGATGGACCCAAAGTGGGATCGGTAAATCTTTCGCCACGCGGCGACTGGCGTATGCCAAGCGATGCAGTTGCTTTTACTTTAAACGAACTCTAAACAAAAATAATAAACAAAAGTATTGATAAATATTTTTTAATTAATTTTTCAATGGAAAAAATTATATTCAATAATACAGTTCAGAGTTGGCTTATATCTTTTTTAATAATTTTCGGAGCTTTTGTGCTTGTTAAAATCATTTCTTTAATTAACACACGCTTTCTGCAAAAATTAACGCGTAAAACTAAAAGCAGAATTGATGACATTTTACTTAAAATGCTTGAAGCGCCAGTATTATTTGGTATTATGCTCGTAGTGATCTGGATAGCTGCAAGCCGTCTTGATCTCGATCCGAAGATTGATAAAATTATTTATAAAACCTATCAGATTCTCATTGTAATAAATATAACTTGGTTTGTTTCGCGCTTTGCCAATGCATTGATTCATGAATATCTTGAACCTGCAACTGAAAAAAATCAAACGCGGTTTATCAGCGCTTCTGTTCTTCCCTTAGTCCGACGCACCATTTTATCGCTTATTTGGGCATTGGGAATTGTAATGGCTCTTAACAATGTTGGAGTTGATGTGGCTACTCTTATTGCCGGACTCGGAATTGGTGGTTTGGCATTTGCACTCGCAGCACAGGACACTATAAAAAATATTTTCGGCGGAATTACCATTTTTACCGATAATCCCTTCCGTATCGGCGACAGAGTTATTGTTGATGGTTTTGATGGTTTTGTGGAAGATATTGGCATTCGCAGTACCCGAATCAGAACCCTCGAAAAGCGGCTTGTTACAATACCAAATTATAAAATTGTGGAAGCCTCTATCGAAAATATATCTGATGAACCAAAACATAGAGTGTTAATGAAAATTGGACTGGTATATAATACTACACCACAGAAAATTGAACAAGCGTTAAGTATTTTACGTGATATTCCAAACCATGTAAAACACGTTGATTCTGAGGAAATGATAACTACTTTCTCGGATTTTGGCACCCATGCACTTATTTTAACCTATATTTACTACGTGTTAAAAGATGGCGATGTAATGAATACACCATCTGAAGTTAATTTTGAAATACTAAAACAATTCAAATCAGCCGGACTGCAGTTTGCCTATCCAACACAAACTGTTTATATTGCAAGTGGAATGACTAATTAAGGTCTGCTGAAAAACTTCGCAGGAGTTAACTTTGCATAACCCCGGTAAGCAAAGCGCAATAGGGGGATGTGAATAAACCTGAGATAAACAACCCCGTATGGATTGACCTTTTTTTTAATTGAGTTTAAGTGAACCCACTACGGGGTTCTGTTTTGTATTTCACTTTATTCCCTCAGATTAATCTGGGGGTTATGCAAAGTAAATCCTTACAGGATTTTTAATCGGTAAATTTTTTTGTGCATTGTTTTTGGAAGAAATTTGCAAAATTCCTTGCACAAAAATACAAATAAATTATGATAATATCCTGTTAATGAAAAACATAGCTGCTTTTCAGCAGTCCCTAATTAGGTGTCAATTGATCTGGCATAAAAAAACCTTATGAATTTTTATTTTTTCAGGTTTTTTAAAATGTAAAAAATTGGCTCAACTAAGTTTTCTAAACTATGCAATGGGTGGTTATAAAATAACACAATGTATATTAAATTAAGCTGTTATGTAATGACAATATTGTTATTCTAGAAAGATTAATTTTAATACTCAACGCGAAGAACGAAAAGTTTTCATTTTCTACAGCATGTTAACAATCTGATTTTTAAATAAAGTTAGCGAGGAGGAAAACTTAAAAAGTTATCCTTTGGGTCTTTGCATCTTCGCACCTTAGCGTTCACAAAAATATTTTCATAATCACTACTAACCGACTAAACATCTGAGATTCTTCGCTACGCTCTGAATGATAATGCTTTGTGTTGATAATG
>CAYQWD010000327.1:0-3886 GCA_964420955.1 uncultured Paludibacter sp.
TTATTCACCTTTATATACTGACAGACAAAATATTGTTTCCGATCCATTTATTTCAAGTCTTTCCAATTTTGGAGGCTGGGGTACAAAAAATCTTGTAACCGATCCTTCACTTGTATATTGCGGCGCTTCATCGGCAAGTGTAGGTAACAGCACCAGTAATAATTCCGGTTCACTTGATTTTGTTTTAACAGGCATAATTCAACCTGCTAAAACCTATCGCGTAAAAGCCATGGTTAAAACTGTTGATGGCACTTTCCAATTAGGAGTATATGGATGGTCGAGTGGACAGGGTGATATAAATAACGTTATAAACACAAACGGAAACTGGCAGGAATTAGTTTTCAACTTTACCACCGGATCGGCATTAGGTAGTGGACAGGGTATGTTCTGGAATAATTGGGGGTTAACAGGTACACTCTCTTATTTGGACAACTGGGAAATGTACGATGTTACTGATATAGTTGCCGGAATGAACACAAAATTGGCAAATGATTTGAAGGTATATTTAAATAACCAGCAAGTTGTTGCTGAAATTAATACTGAAATACAAGGCACTGCGAATATTGCAGTTTACAACCTGCAAGGAGCACGCATCCACACCGAAAACGCAGTTTGTACAAGTGGCTTCAATAAATTTACAGTTGACAAACAACTTCCTTCAGGAGTATATTTGATACAAGTTACTGTTAATGGAGAAATTCACAAAGCAAAACTTGTAAAGTAATCTTCGCTAATTAGAAATCATAAGCGCAAATCCGATAATCGGATTCGCGCTTTTTTTATACAGTGTTATTTAAAAGTACATTATTAAATAATCTTCACAAATTTATTTTAATCTTATTTGAATAAATTTTACTCTGTTTGGTTACAACATTCCCTTACTTTTGTGCATTACAAATTTGAAATATCTTTATTTACCAACATTTAAATTTTTTATTATCATGAAAAGAATTTACTTATCTATTGTTGTCATTTTAGCATTGACAACATCTTCAATTCTGCAAGCAGTTGTAATTCCGTATTTACCGCCAATGCAAAGCTTTGGTGGAACTTCTGCAGATTTATCAACTTTTCTACCAGTTAGCGCCGATTACACGCTTGAAGTGCAAGGAACTGTCGGTGTTCAAATTTCTATTGCAGGCGGTGTTTTAGCTTATACACCTACAGCAAATGGAACAGTTCGCTTTTCACAGAAAAACGGCAAGGTAAATGTGTATGAAGGAAATGTATATAAAACTACATTAACACCTGTTTGGGGCACAACTTATCCAGTTATAGCAGATGCGACAGTACATTCTGACCCTAACAATTTATTACAAAACTCAAGCTTTGAAACTACCGGAACTTTAGTAGGAGGCACAAACTTTAATTTTGGTGCTCCATGGGTAACAAACGCTACAATTACGAGTTCAGGTGGAATTAGAATTCAAAGTGGAACTGCAGGCAATGCAAATGGTATATGGGAATGTGTATGGAGAGGTACCGCAAACTCAAATTATTTTTCACAGCTATTAGCTGCAACCATTAAACCCAATACAAATTACAGAATAATAATAAATCAATTAGCCGGTTCTAATTCAACAGCAATATTTAATGTAGGATTAGGTTCAACTGCCGGCGGGTTAGAATATGGATTCATACCCGTTGTTCTTGCAAATGGCAGAAACGGAACTTGGTCGGTTATTCTCAGAACTCCAATGATTATATCTACTCCTGTTTATTTCACTTTTAAAAATACTCCTACCAGCACATCAACAGGCAGTGACCCTTTGACACAGATTGATTATCTTGCATTAGTTGAAGGAACTGATGCAGTTACAGGAATTACCGGAGCTATTTCTGCCACTTTTTTGAATGGTTTTGCTTATGCCCCACAAAATGTAGTGATTGATTACGCAGCGGGTGATTTATTTGAAATGACTTCGCATATTGTAAATCAAGGTTTCGAAGAAATTCCTATTGACAAAGTTCAAAATATTCCGGGTTGGACTAAAACAGGACCTGCAAACAGCGAATATTGTACCCGTACAGATGCAGGTCCCTTATCAGGAGCATTTAAATCTGGAAGCGTGTATTTTCAATACTGGAGCACCTCACGACCCGATTATTCAATCTCTCAAGTAGTTACCGGATTGCCAAATGGTAAATATCGCTTAACAGCAGCTGCCGGCGGAGATGCCGGAACAACAGGCACCTTTGTATATGCTTCAGATAAACAAACGCAAGTAACTACGACCGGAAGTGATTTCAGCGTTGATGCAGTTGTAGTTGATGGAACATTGACGATTGGCTTTAAATCTCAAAGCCGTAATGTAAACTGGTCGTTTGCAGACAATTTCCGTTTGTATTATATGGGTGAAGTGCAGGATCCGGTTCTTAACATATCTACTGATAATTTATTCTTTGATCCGAATAATATCACTAAAACCTTCAATGTAACAGGAGCAAATCTTACTGAAAATACAGTTTTGTTTGCACCATCAGGAATTGTGCTTGACAAATATTTACTAACACCTGCCCAAGTTGCAGCAGGAGCAACAATTACTGCTACTTTCGATAAAACATCACCTATCATTAATGGTCTGATAAGAGTTTCTTCCGGATCAATATTTAAAGAAATCACAGTGAACACATCTGCTGATTTAGCTTGTTTTACACCACTTTACAGTACGCTTACAAACATTATTTCTGACCCATATTGCAATGATTTATCGAAATACACAGGTTGGGGAAGTCGCGCTATAGAAACAAGTTATGTATTTTGTGGCAGAAGAAGCATAAAATTTACTGGAAGATGCGGTGGATCTATTGACTTTGGACTAACCGGAAAAATACAGGGAGGTAAAACTTATCGTGTAAAAGCAATGGTTAGTACAAACGGAACCGGTGAAGCTAAAATTGGGATTAGCGGTGCAACCGATGCACTTATAGTTCAGGCAATTTCAACAGCTGCAGGCGTATGGTTACCAGTCGATTTTACATTTACTGCAAGAGCTACTCCAAGTTCACCAAACATGTACTTTAATAGTTGTGAAACACAAACTGCTACCGAAGGCTATATTGACAACTGGGAAATGTATGAATTACCTTCGATTGTTGTTCCTTTAAACGATGAAGATAACGGCCGTATGCTTTTCACATCAGTAGGACAAACATTAGAAGTACCAGTTGTAACTAATGGATTTACAAATGGCTTTACAGTAACTTCTAATAACGATAAGTTTGATGTGCAAACACCTACATTGCCAAATATTGGTGGAACAGTTACTGTTCGCTTTATTGGCACAATGGTTGGACAGTACAATGGTACGCTTACCATTCAGTCAGTAAATACTGCAGCACCTGCTCCGGGAATGAAGAAAATTGCCGGTGCCGGCACAAAACTCGAAATTCCTATGGTGGCTGATATTACAACCGGAATTGGCAGTACAGCAAATAATGCTTCGAAAGTATTTATTTCAGGCAACGATGTAATCTCGCAATTCAATCTTTCGCATGCTTCTGCAGTTGAAATGTCGGTTTACAATGTAAATGGTATGCTTGTAGCTAACCAAAAAAATCAACTGAATGCAGGTGCGAATCAAATGATTTTGAATACTAATCTGTCGGCAGGCGTTTACTTCATTAAACTTAATATAAATGGCGAATTAACCACAACCAAACTTGTAAAGTAAAAGTTTAGTTTTAGGTATAAAATTTCTATTCAAAAAGCGTGAATTTCCATTAAGGGATTCACGCTTTTTTTGTATAAAAAAATAATTTCTGATTTAAAATCTTTAGTACAGACAAAAAAATAGAACGCAGATTCCGATAGCTATCGTAAGACTGATATAGAATTTACCCGACAGACCGCAAATAGCGGTCGTTCGGTATCCGAGACCAAATG
>CAYQWD010000328.1:0-3877 GCA_964420955.1 uncultured Paludibacter sp.
TAGATTTATTCAACAATTTCCTGATGTGGAGACGCTTGCCAAAGCATCGGAGGAAGAAGTTTTGAAACTTTGGCAAGGGCTGGGTTATTACTCGCGCGCTCGCAATATGCGAAATGCAGCTTTAGAAGTTATTACATTTCATTCCGGAAGTTTCCCCGATAAATTTTCTGATATAATCAAGCTTAAAGGAATTGGTAAATATACAGCTGCTGCTATTTGCTCCATTGCCTATAATCAGCCGTATGCAGTTGTCGATGGTAATGTTTTACGTGTTTTATCACGTTTGTTTGGTGTGGAAAGTGCCATCGATACTTCGGAAGGTGTTGATAAAATTTATTCCTTAGCAAATGAGTTGCTTGATCGAACAAATCCGGGCTTGCACAATCAGGCATTAATGGAATATGGCGCATTAATGTGTGTGCCCTTATCGCCCGAATGTAAAAATTGCCACTTAAATCATTACTGTGTGGCTTTCAAATTACATTTAGTTGAAAGTTTACCTTTCAAACAAAAAAAAATCGTTGCAAAAAATCGATATTTTAACTATATTTATTTGAAAGCTGGCGAATACATATATGTTCAAAAGCGAACTTCAAACGATGTTTGGCGTAGCCTTTATGAATTTCCTCTGATTGAAACAAATAAAATATTAAACAAAGAAGAATTGATAAATCACCCTGATTTTCAGGTGTTGACAAGTAAATACGTAGAAACTGAAGTTGGATTTGTAACTGACACGCTTCGACACCAACTTACACATCAAACAATTTATGCTTGTTTATTTGTGGTTAAAATAAATGTTCTCGATGTAAAATCTGAAAATTTTTTGCGGATTAGTCCCCGTGATTTGTCCAATTTTCCTGTTTCGCGTTTAATAGAGTTGTTGTTAATTGAATTGGAGAAAGGCGTAAAAAAACCTGTGTAGTTATGTTTTTACACAGGTTTTTTTTAGTTTATCTATTAAATTTAAAATGAAAAATGCTTTTGAACAAGTTTTTCAAATTCATTTAAATCGCGGTAACCAACTTCATTAACGTATGATTTTTTTGAATTTACAAAAACGATAGTAGGCATGGCCTGTATTTTGAATAATCTTGCCAGTTCAGGTTCTTTATCCACATCTATTTTATAAACTGTAAGTTTTCCGTTATACTTATTCTGAATCTCTTGAAGGTGTGGAGCCAGCATTTTGCAGGGACGACACCACGTGGCATGAAAATCAAGTATCAATGGTAGTTTACTGATACGGTTAAATTCTTTGTTTTTAGTGAAATTCCAAACTTTCTGCTTAAACTGAGCAGTGTTTAATTCGATAATTTCTACATTAGCTGAAGATTGCGAATATGCTGCAATACTGAAAAAAACCAAAAAGGCTATTGTTTGAATTGTTTTTGTCATGTTTTTGAGGCAATTTTTTGTTTTTGATAATTATAATATGATTTAATTTTGTTTATTTTTTTAATTGAAATTTTAAGTTGTTTGTCAAGTTTTACGATATCTCTTGTAACAATCCAGAAATGATAACTTTCAGCAATGGCTTTAATATCTTGTGGCGGTAAAAAATAAGAATATGTTCTGTTTCCTCTGATAGTAACTTTTACTTTTGAAGTTTGATTATCGTAAATGAACTTAACAATATTTTCAACACTTTCGCCCCAAAAAATTACAGATTCAATATGATTTTCACCATCGTTATATTCATGTTCGGAAATACTTTCACGCACTAATGTATCAGTTTCTGCAAACATGTCGCCTGAAGACAGTAAAAGATGTTTATGAGCAATTTTGACACCTGTAACAAAACTGAAAAGTTTAAGTTCGCCTTTTTCGTCTATTTTAACTTTCAGAAAATTTCTGTTAAGATTTTGTTCGGTTTTAAGAAGTTTATGTACATAATCACCTGTTTCCTGAAAAAGGGTGTCTTTTTCAAGTCTGAAATTTTTCATCATTGAGTCGCGCTGAAAAATCAGTTTTGGCAAAACTGTATCGCAGTATTGAATTGTACGGTAGCTTTCACGTAGGGTTATGGTATCTTGTAAAGCTGTTACGAGTCGTCTTTTATCAACCAGATTACGGTATTTAACATGAAAGCTGTCAATTTTAATTCGGGCAAGATTGTAAAAATTATTGTTTATCAATTGTTCAATTTCTGCAATTTCAGTTTCAACAGGCTTTTCTTTTTTAGTTGATGAACAAGCATAACTAAATGTGATAATTATAAAAATAATTATTATTTGAAAATTGATTTTCACAGGATTTTTTTTTTGATTTGAAATACTACTTAAACAATAAACCTAATGAAAACTCCATGCTGCCGGGATAAATTTGTAGATCACTCTGATTGGTGTATCTGCCAGCGTTTATATATGCTGAAACATCAGCAGTATTTGTAAGAGCTACTTTGTAAGCTATTTCTCCAATGAGATGCAGTTTGCGTGATATACGTAACTGACTGCCCACTGAAGCGCAAAAACCTGCACTTGTAGGTACTGTTAGCGATATGATGTCGGTAGGAGTTGATATTTGATTTGAATTAATTTTTTTATATTTTTCTGATGCAGTCAAAACAAAGCCACTTGTTAAACCTCCTTGTAGAAAGTATGATATTCGTCCGAGTGAAGGAGTTTTAATTTTTACACCAAGAGGCACTTCAATTTGAGAATAATTCAGTTTATAATTTTCAGCAGTAGTATTATCGTTCAATGATTTGTTATCGAAAACATATCCACCATAAGTATTGTAGTTTATTCCGGATACAACTGAAATAAAATTATTAATGGAATATTCAGCAATACCGCCAATCCCGAATTTGAGCGCTGCACCTCCGGCTTGTAAATCGTAATGTTTTACTTCAAGCCACCCAATCGCAGGGCTAAGTTTAAAACCAAATGAAAACTGATCCATATTCAGTTTTGAAATATCAATTTTCGAAATATCAATTTTCGAGATGTCAATTTTTGGTTGCGGAAACTCAATATTTTGTGAAATTAGAGTGGAAACACCAGATATTAAAATTATAACAACAGCAAAAAAGTATTTTCTCATGTTTTTAAAATTGAAATTATGAACTATGCCTTTAAATTTGTGCAAATTTACATCAATTTTTATACCAACGAGAAATAATTATAAAATAATCCGTATTGCTCAATAGGTTTATATTTAATGGGTCGTTATAAATTAACACAATGTGAATTAAATCAAGCAGTTATGTATTGACACTATTAAAATTCTTAAAAGATTAATTTAAGAATCAACGCGAAAACGCGAAGTTTTCATTTTTTACAACATGTTAATAATCTGATACATAAATAAATGGCGCGCAGAAGTAAACTTTTTAAATTTTTCATTGTGTCTTTTCATCTTCGCATCTTTGCGTTCACAATAATATTTTTTATAACCACTGTTGTATATTGAAAAATCATAAATTTCAACTGTGCAATGTAAAACTAAATTATGCATTTCTACCCCTTTTAGTATTTAAATAATTAAATTTACCTTTTATTTTCGCAAAAAAACAAATATCTTTGCAATTCATTTTTCAATAATGTAAAACCAAATATGTATAAAACAAGTATTCGGATAATACAAATTTTTATCTCAGCCTTAATTTTAACTTCATGTGTTACATCCCGAAAAGTTAATTATTTACAGAAACCTGATTTTATAATACCCTCTTATAAGGATACAATCACCTATGAAGATTATTTACTAAAACCGGGCGACAGGCTTTATGTAAAAGTATATTCCACCGACGAAAAAACCAATCTACTTTTTAATGGAGGCTCACAGGTTAATCAGATGATGATGTCAGCTGGTAGTAGCACCGGAGGAGGAAGTTCTTATTTTGATTTATATTCTTATTTAGTACAGGAAGATG
>CAYQWD010000329.1:0-3875 GCA_964420955.1 uncultured Paludibacter sp.
TGCATCTTTTTCGCCCAACTCCATTTTTACAAGCTGCACCTGTTTTATTTGCCCGTTTTCGCCAATATATTTTACCGGATTTCTGAGAATCATAATTTCTACGCCTTCTTCTTCAGCTTCGTGAATTTCAGGAGCAAAGCAGGGCATTTCTTCACGGCTGCGTCTGTACACAACTGTAACTTTTGAAGCGCCAAGACGCAAAGAAGTTCGGGCTGCATCAATTGCAGTATTTCCGCCACCAATTACCATAACTCTTTTTCCTGTAAGATCTTCTTTCTTGCCGATATTTGATTCACGAAGGAAAGTAAGACAATCCACAATCCCTTTCAGTTCCGAACCTTCGGTTCCTGATTTTACAGCATCGTGTGTTCCTACCGAAACAAAAACGGCATCGAAACCTTCTTTTTTAAGTGTAAGCAAATCGGTAATTTTATTGTTAACCTCTATTTCTACGCCAAGAACAGTAATATTTTTCAAATCGCGATCAACCACATCTTTGGGTGCACGATACTCAGGCAATGCCAAACGAAGCATACCTCCTGCAGCGGGAGCAGCTTCAAATATTTTTACGGTATGACCTTTTAATGCCAGATGATATGCGGCAGTAATTCCGGCAGGTCCCGAACCGATAACGGCAATTTTTTTTCCGGTTTTATTTTTTATTTCCACAGCCGGAGCTTCAGGGTATTTTTGGTAATACCAATCAGCAAAATATCTTTTTATACGTCTGATATCTACAGAACTTTCAAGACTTCCTCGCGTGCATTTGTTTTCGCAAGGCGCATAACATGCCCGTCCCAAACTGCCGGGGAACGGTATATCTTCCAAATGCAATTTCATTGCTTCTTCATATTGTCCGTTGCGTGCCAGAGTAATATAGCCATAAGCTTTTACTCCACCAGGGCATTCGTTAATACATGGTGCTGAGTGTCCCTGACGATCGATGGTTGCAATACGTGGATTTGCAAGATTGAACGGAATGTAAGCAACCTTACGTCCTGCAAGATTTTCGTTATAATCATCGTTTCGTACTTCGGGGCACACAATTTCGCATTGTGCACAACCTGTACAATCTTCATGAACTATATAACGCGGTTTATTGTCAATAGTAACATTAAAATCATTGCCTACTTTGTTGATATTTTCAATTTCACTGTTCAATAATATTGAAATGTTGGGATGCCGGGCTGTTTCCGACATTTTTGGCGTGGTGATACAGGCAGCGCAGTCCAGTGTAGGAAAAACTTTACTTAACTGTATCATTTTTCCACCGATAGATAATGCATTTTCAACCAAAAGAACTTGATGTCCCATGTCGGCTAAACTAAGTGCCGCTTCCTGACCTGCGACTCCACCGCCAATTATAAGCGCATCATAATTTTTATCTTGTTTTTTCATTGCTTTTTTTTAAAAATGAAAATGTTTTTTTTTCTGTTGAACCTTAAAATACAAATTTGATATAGATTATTTCAATCTAAAAAAAAGTATTAACGGTTTACAATTTAAAAATCAATCTTTTAATTCAGATAAAATTTTACTGAAGTTTTCCATGTGATTCTTAAATGGTTCGGCGCAAACAGAACATAATGCTGCCATTCTTATTCGTTTTGGATTGATGTTTTTTGCTTTCATCATTTCCTGGGTATTTTCAATAATTGTATTGGTATGCTCGGCACAGCGCGGACTGAACGAGCACTCGTGTCCATCAGCAGCAATAAAAACGCCATCGAACCCCTGTTCGAAAGCATGCATTATCCAGCGCGATTTGATGCCCGATGAACATGGTAAGCTTATTACATAAACGGAAGGTGAATAATGTATCTTTTTCAGACCTGCCTGGTCAATTCCCGGGTCGGAAATTAAATCTGTAGAGAAAACCAGTATTTTGGGTGATGTTGTCATGGTTGTAGAAAAAGACCCCTAACCCTAAAGGGAAACTTAATTACTGTCCGTCTGTGTAAAACTAACAGTAGCTGAAAAAACTCCCCTTCAGGAGTTATGGGTTGAGTTTTGTTTTTATTCTTTAATTAAAAATAAGCGACTGAAACTGTCTTCGTCCACAAAACCAAGAAATTCGTGTCCGATTTTTTCGCACCATCGTGGAATGTCTTTCTTGGTGCCTTCATCGGCCGAAAGAACTTCAAGAATTTCACCTGATTCAATTTCGCCTATCGCTTTTTTTGCTGCAAGCAGCGGTCCGGGGCATGCTGTTCCACGTGCGTCTACTACCAAATTCGATTTGAGATTTTTTAATTCTTCTGTTGTCATAATAATATAAGTTATTTGTTGATTAGTAAAAAAGTTGATTTTTTTTAAAAGTCTCTTTGTTCTTTGTTCTTTGTTCTTTGTTCTTTGCTCTTTTGTCTAAATAAACAACTGCATTGCACTTTCGCCCGCATCGGCTACAAAAGTGCCTGCACCTGCAAAACGTAAATCCGGATAATCAATGAATTCTTCTTTTTTAAATCCCATCAAATCCATCGACATTTCGCAAACTGTAATTTCAATTCCCAATTCGCCCGCTTTTGTAAACATCTCTTCGAGGGACATTACATTTTTCTTTTTCATTAGCATTTTCATCATCATCGCTCCCATGCCTGCCATGTTCAAGTTCGATAATTTCAAATGATTCTTACTTCTGGGCAACATTATGCCAAACATAGTGGAAATGAAGTTTTTCCCTTTGGGTGATTTCTTTGGATCTCTCAAAGCTGATAATGACCAAAATGAAAAGAATATTTTTACTTTGGTATCCATGGCAGCGGCTGCAAGCGAAATTATCATTGCAGCAAGAATTTTATCCATATCGCCGGAAATTAATGCAATTGATAGTTGGTCTTTGCGGTTTTTTTCAAGTTTGTTTATTTTTTTTGTAAGAATATCTATTTGTTTTTGAAGCATTTCTGCCGAAGTTTCATTAGTTTTTTCCATTTCGGTTTGATATTTTTGAGAATGATTAAAGAAAATTTTCTGCAAATATATTTGTTTAATGAATATATATTCTTTTTTTATGTATGCTTTTGGTTGCATTTTTTTGTGATTTGCATCACATTGTTTATATTTGTAATGTCATTTATATTTCAAAAAGATTATGCAAAACGATTGTAAACACTGTCCGTTTAATACAAAAGCTATAAACACATTAAGCGATGAAAGCTTTATGCAGCTTACAGATAATCATCTTGAACTTAAATTCAGAAAAGGTGATGCAATTATTAAGCAGGGAATGTTTTCAACCAATGTGGTTTTTTTACGAAATGGTTTAGTGAAAATTCATTTGAAAGGCCCTTATCATGAACAAATAGTACGGTTGGTAAAAGCGCCATCATATCTGGGATTGCCTACAACATTTGGCGATAAAGTAAATCAATATTCGGTAACTGCAGTAACCGAAACTGAAGTTTGCTACATCGATATTAATATTTTCAGAAAGATTTTAAACGAAAACCGTGAATTTTCAAACGACATTATTGTCGAATTGAGTAAAAACGAACTTGAATCTTTCCGCAGGTGTTCAAACCGGACACAAAAACAAATTAGAGGAAATATGGCTGACATCCTGCTTGAATTTGCGGAGAAAATTTTTCAGTCAGACTCATTTACTATGCCTCTTAATCAAACTGAACTTGCCGGAATGATTGATACAAGCCGCGAAAGTGTTAACAGAGTACTGACCGAATTCAATAAAGATGGGATTATAAATCTATCCGGAAAAAAAATTGAAATCCTGAATAAAAAAACTTTAAGAAAAATTAGCCAGAATGGTTAAAATATGAAGTTCTAATTCTATCATTATTCAAAGGTTTTTTCAAAGTTCTGATATTAATTAGTCGAGCCTTAAAAAGCCCATTTACGATTATAAAAAATTAAAAAAA
>CAYQWD010000330.1:0-3875 GCA_964420955.1 uncultured Paludibacter sp.
CAAGCTAAAAAAATTAATTCAAACTATTTTTTATCGGTCAGTAGTGATTTAAAATTCAAACTTTTTGTATTTTACTCCTGATTTATCAAGCAAACTGTAAGGAATACCTACACCCATAGTTTTCCATTCATCGTTATTTTTTTTGTTATGTGCCTGAATAATCGAAATTTTGTAGGTTTCGTTTTCAATTTTAATTTGTTTATTCATTATCGTGTTTCCGCTGCTGAATATTTCACAAAACCACTCGGAATTCAAATGAGGTAAGAGAATATTATCATAAAAATATTTCAACGAGCGGTGTGAAATCCAGCAGGCATTATTGGGTGTAAAGTACATTATTACATCTGGATTTCCGGTTTTCATCCATCCATCTACTTCGGGATACATGCTGTAAACTTCGATATACAAATCGCCAAAATCTTTCTCTCTGAATTTTTCTGAAATCATGTAAATTATTTCTTTCAGTTTGATTTTAACGTCAATATCCTGCTTCTGATAATGCATATCATGTTCATTATCAGCGTTAAAGCGTCTGATTTCAGAAACACACAAAACTGAATGATAAAAATTATCGGCAAAATCTGCTTTTTTTCTTTCGAAAAGCAGGCTTTTATTGAAGTTGTGAATGGTTTTCAAATAGAAATTTTTATTTAAAAAGGCAGTTTTTTTGCTTCAGGTATTATTCTTTCAATTCTCCGTAAAAAGTTATGGCATCGCGTTGATGTGAGTTTATAACGAAAGTTGCGCTCCCGTTTTGAAAAATGGTCATGTTTATCTGATAATTATATTCACGAGTGTTTATTTTGAAACTGATTTCCCTTCCGTCATTCTTAGGGTTGGGTTTTATTTGATAGTCAACAATCGGTTCTGCAAACTTGATTCCACCTTCCGAAGCATTTAAAGGCGCTGAATAAGCCACTCCATAGTAGGGTAAAAATGCGAATGCAGAATCTTTTCTTATTCTCAGATTGTATTCCGAGGTTAATACTATCTGTTGCATCCGGAGTGGATTGGCAAAATTTGCTATTAGCGTATAATTTCTATTATCAATTTTTTCGAGATTTCTTTTTGCAGTTTCAGGAGTTGTTTTTATTGATTTGCATGAATTAAACACAACCAGCACTATAAGTGCATAAATAATTTTTCGAAAAGTTTTCATAATAACTGAATTTTAATTGATATTCCTTAGTATATGACAAAAATTTATATATATTTGACATTGAAGGAAATAGTATGCAACCCGCGAAACTTCGGGTCGGGATGCGTTCTATTTTTTTGTCATGTACTAAGTAGTTATTTATATTTTACATTAAAAATAAATCGAAATTCAGAGTGAGAAAAAAATAATTATATGAGCAGTGTTAGTTTAAAAATTTTTCCCGACCATGCAGGAATTCTACAATTGAATGTCATATCAGTTCCGAGAGTTATTTCGGATTCTTCATCGGTATCGTTCAAAATATTTTTACTTACAAATTTTGAACCATTTTTGATATTTAAATAACTAAAAGCTTCGTGAGGAATAAGTATTTCGGTATCAAGATGTTTATCATGAAAATTTGTAACTATTAGCAATAAATCTTCTTCAAATTTTCTGAAAAATGCAAATTGTTCATGTGTGTTGAATTTCGGGTTGTCAAAATTCGCATATTCCAAATCAAATAAAACGCCATTTGAAATTGCTTTTTCATTCAGCGTTGTATTAAGGAGTTTTTTGTAGCATTCGCGCAAATGTTTTTGTTCGTCATTTAACAATGAATAATCAAATTTTCCATTATTTGCCCATTTTCTGACGGTTGACACACTCCAATAGTCGAAAATTGTAGTGCGTCCATCAATTCCACTGAACCCTTCGTTTTCCATGCCTTTTTCACCCAATTCCTGTCCGAAATATACCATTAACGGCGCCCTTGTTAAAGTGGCAGCAATAATCATTGCGGGACATGCATAAATTCCATCGCCTGCAAAAAAACCCGATGCTATTCGTTGCTCATCATGATTTTCGAGAAAATGTAACATTTTATCCTGAATATCCGAAACTTCAAGCCATTTTGCCGTTATTTTGTGTGCAGGTTCATTTTGACTCAAAATACTACGTAAAGTATCGTACATGCCAACTTTATCATATAAGTAATCGAATTTTCCTTCGAAAATATAACGGCGATATTCTGCAGGATTATATACTTCAGCAATAAATATTATATCGGGATAATTCTCCTTAATTTGCGGGATTACCCATTTCCAGAATTCAACAGGCACCATTTCGGCCATATCACAGCGGAATCCATCAATTTTTTTTGATGCCCAGAATTGTAAAATCTGCTTCATTTTCAGCCATGTGTCCGGAATCGGGTCAAATTGTTTATGTTTTCCTTCAACATAATTCACGCCGTAGTTAAGTTTGACGGTCTCGTACCAGTCATTTATGCCCGGCGAGGCAGTAAAATGGTCGTTTCCGGTTGCTTTTGCCGGTTCTTCGGTATAATCTCCAACGTCAAAATGTGGGTGAAATGCCTGTGAGGGTATATAATAAAAATTATTAAAAGGTGAGAAAAACCATTCAGGATGATCCTTCTCACCAAAATCTGTAATTTCCTCTGGCTTGCAATCTGAATGATACTGACGAGCTACATGGTTTGGTACAAAATCGATAATAACTTTCATGCCGGCTTGATGGGTTCGGGTTACAAGTTGTTCAAATTCGGTCATGCGTTGATGCACATTAACTGCCAAATCCGGATCAACATCGTAATAATCTTTAATCGAATATGGCGAACCGGCATTTCCTTTAACTATTGCCGGATGATCATTTTTAATTCCGTAGGCTGAATAATCGGTTTTTGTGGCATGTTCGATAATTCCTGTGTACCAAATATGTGTAATTCCGAGCGACTTAATTTCGTGTAGTGCTGTTTCCGTAAAACTTTCGAATTTACCACATCCGTTTTGTTCTTTTGTGCCGTTCGTAACCAAATTTTCATTATAATTCCCGAAAAGTCTTGGTAAAACCTGATATATTATAATTTTCGACATAAAAGTTTTTTTTCGATAAATATTTATTTCCAACGCTTTAATTCGTTATACAAGCGTTGTACGGGCAATCCCATTACGTTAAAATAGGAGCCTGTGATATGTTCAACTCCTACATAGCCAATCCACTCCTGTACACCATAAGCTCCGGCTTTGTCGTAAGGTTCAAAATGTTCAAGATAATATTCAATTTCTGACGCAGACAGTCGCGAAAATCGTACATCTGAAATTACATGAAACACCTTCCGATGTTCTAAAGTTGAAATGCAAACTCCTGTGATTACCTGATGAGTTTTTCCGGATAGAAGTTGAAGAAAACGAGCAGCTTCGGTTTTGTCTTGCGGTTTTCCCAACACTTTCCCTTCGTGCCAAACAATTGTATCGGCTGTTATCAAAAGTGTGTTCGATTGCATTTTACTTTTATATGCATTCGCTTTTTTTTCGGCAAGATACATGGGAATATCTACACCTACTATTGATAATGGATATGTTTCCTCGACATCAATATTCTCAATTTCGAAGGAGATTTTCAAACCTGCAAGTAATTCATGGCGGCGTACAGATTGCGATCCGAGTATTATTTTATAATGTTTTAAGTTATTGAGCAATTCCATATATAGCCAAGTATATCTATTTTACTATAAACAAATTGAAAAAGAATAAATCAAATATTTTAGCCATAAAATAATAAAAAACCAATGCATATAAAAGACCGGAAAACATTATAATTTTTAATAGATTTGAAGCTGAATGATAATCATCAGGTAATTTAGCTTTATAAACTATATATATTAAAGCTACTGAAGGTAAAGTTACTGCAATCATGATATATTTCATGGTGAATG
>CAYQWD010000331.1:0-3861 GCA_964420955.1 uncultured Paludibacter sp.
GTTAACTACTGTAGGTTGTTTCTTAAAACCTTGTTTTACAGGATATGGAGGTCGTATTCGCGGCATTCCGCGTTGACCTTCCATCGAAGCTATCAGGGCAGTTTCCTCTCCGCATACAAAAGCGCCGGCACCCTGAAATATTTCCACTGATAACGAAAAATCCGTATCGAAAATATTTTCGCCCACATAACGAAACTTTTTACATTCTTCTATTGCATCCTGTATTCGTTTTACAGCCAGTGGATATTCGGCACGAATATAAAAAATGGCTTTTTTTGCACCCGTTGCATAAGCTGCAATGGTCAAACCTTCGATTATGCGATAAGGGAAAGATTCAAGCAACATACGATCCATAAATGCGCCGGGATCGCCTTCATCGCCATTGCAAATTAAGTATTTTTCGTCCGAAACTTCATTCCGGGCAATATCCCATTTTATCCATGTAGGGAATCCTGCTCCGCCGCGTCCGCGCAAACCGCTGATTTTTATTTGCTCAATAACCTGTTCAGGGGTATAATTACGCAAGCATTTTAGCAAAGCCTGAAATCCACCCAACTTTTTGTATTCCTGAATATCCGTGGGATTTAATATTCCCTTTTGTTCGGTAGCGATGTGAATTTGCTTATTCAGAAAATTTTCCACCTGTTTTTCGCGCACATCGAGCAAACGACTGCCTTCATAAACTTCATCGGAATTTTTGTAAACCTTATCTACAAATGAAAACAAGCGGTTTTTCAATTTATATTTTAAGCCTTTCGGTTTAAAATGTTTCAACAATATCGTCTTAACATCTTCAGGTTTCACGCCCGCATACAAAACAGGTTCTTTGTTTTCTTCCACAATTTCGAGTAAGGGCACCTGATGACACATACCCACACATCCAACCTGTTTAACTTCCGATTGTAGATTATTACTAACTAAAACCTGATTGACCTGCCGCTGAACCTCGGCGCTACCACTCGCCACACAACACGAACCCAAACCCAGTCGAATTTCACTTTTTAAATTTTCACTGCGAATAAAGCCTTGTTCATTTTCTGAATCTTGCAGTTTCTTTCCCTCAAAATCAAGCAAAACATTTTCTATATCGCTTTGATTTACTTTTCCGTACGTAATATCATCAATTTGAACAACGGGCGCCAATGTGCAACAACCCAGACAAGCCACCTGCTCAAGCGTGAAATTTCCATCAGTATCGGTATCGGCTCCGTCTGCAAGTTTCAAATGCCTGCGAAAAGCATCGAAAACCTGCATGGCACCTTTAACATGACAGGCAGTTCCAACACAAACTTTTATGGTATGTTTACCTGCAGGTGTATGTCTGAACTGTGTGTAAAAAGTTGACACACCCGTAATTTGAGATGGAGTAATATCGGTTAAATCACATATTTTTTCCAGAACATCGGCAGGCAGATAATGATAAACCGATTGTACAGCCTGTAAAATTGGAATTATTTTATCACTTTCTTTTCCTGTATCGGAAATTATTTTTTCTACGATATGTTGGGCGTTTTCTGTCATTTCTCACTGATACAATACAAAAATTTTTCGCCACGAATATAAATCATTCCATCGGCTAAAGCAGGCGTACAATCCGACTTTTCGCCTAACTTTGCTTGTCCAATTAGTTTAAAATCGCGCCCTGCCTCCACAATAACTGTAGTTCCGCTCCGGTCGACACAATAGATTTTACCATCGGCTATTACTGGCGATCCATAAAAACCACCATCAAACTCATGATGCCAAAGCAATGCGCCATCTTTCTGATTGAAACAAGCCATATCGCCATACGAAGTTGTAAAAAAGACCATATCCTTATAAGCTACCGGACTCGATACATCGGGCAGATAATCGTAGCCTTCCCAAAGAATCTTACCATCTTTAATGGCAACCATTTTTGCATATTCGTTGGCTGTAAAAACAATTCCATCGGCATAAGCAGGCGATGAACCAATTTCGCCCGACAAACAATCCACTTTCCATTTTTCTTTACCGGTTTCTACATCATAAGAAGCTACATAAGGCAAATTATTAACAATAATTTCTGTTTTACCGGCTTTGGTGGCAATAATTGGCGAAGCCCACGAAATTTTTCCGGATCGAATGGTTTTCCAGATTTCCTTACCGGTTTGTGTTGTTAATGCAAATAATCTGCACGCTTTGTTATCATCAAACTGAACAATTAGTTTATCTTTATAAAACTGCAATGATGATGAATGACCGTAATGATTATCGGGCACTCCGATATTTTTAGCCCAAACCTGTTTCCCTTCAAAATCAACTGCCACTAAATCGCCATTTGAAAAAATGGCATAAATTCGTTTTCCGTCGGTAGTTAATCCTGCTGCTGCATGTCCGGTATCGTTGGTAACCTTTGGCGAATTTGCCGGACTTCCCTCAACGTTTTTTACGTCGAATGTCCATACCAGGCTTCCATTCAGCCGATTATAGCAAAACACTTTCCGGTTTTTATCATTAGCTCCAGAGATAAACACAAAATTACCCCATATTATGGGGGAATTCATTCCTGATAGAGGAACAGATTTTTTCCATTTGATATTCTTTCCCGATGCACCATCCCATTCCACAGGTAATTTTGTTTTATAGCTTATGCCCAAACCGTACGGACCTCTAAACGAAGGATGATTTTGTCTGATTTCGGCATCTGCAGGAAAATCGGCGGCAATATTTATGCTATCAACGCTCGAACTGTCCGCATCTTGCAAAATATTATCCTGAGCAATATCTGCAGAAACATTGACAACATTATTTTTCTGTTCTTCATCGGATTGGGGCAAATTCATACTTCCGAAATCGGTATAAAATCCTGATGTTAACACTGACAATGCAAAAGTTATAACAGCCAAAGATACTACACTAATAAACAACCATTTACGTTCCAGATTGCGTATCGACCAAAAATCGGAAATTTTCTCGGTCGAAACTGGAAAAATAACAATGTTTTTACGGTAATACCTGTATGAAAACACAAACAGTAACGCTGCAAAAATTGCTATCCATGCCCCCGTTTTCAGTTGCCAGATATGATTGAAATAAGCTTTACGCGCCAGCAAATCGATTACACGAATTTCTTCGCGAAGTGCCTGCTCATCGGCAGCGTTCTGAATATTTTTCATCAAATTATCGATAGCGGGACTTTCGATAGGATGATTTGTTTTAATCTGGATTAAATTCACCAGCATAAACAAACACACAATCAGCACCAAACCTGCTGAAATTATAGCTGTGTATTTAGCAAATTGTTTTTTTAGCTTTTCTTCTTTCATTTCTTTCAAAAACTATTTATTTTGCAGCAATGATGATATTCCATTTTTATCCACCGGACAAAACCGGTAACATTTACCGCAGCTTACACAATTGCTTTTATTCGGCTCGTAATCTGTACGGCGCTTTACTATTGCATGTTGTAATAAACCTATACCGAAAAACAAACCAAGCAAAGCACCACAAATCCATGCACCTGCATAGAATTGCTTCTGAATGTTTCCTGCATCTACAAAAAGTTGTGCTATGGGAATTCCGCTTGCATGAAAAGCTTTCGATTCTTCTGAACCGGTTTTTTGACCGTTATCGGTTTCCCATTTTATTTCTTCAGCCAACCGAACTGTAGGATGAACAGCAGCTAATTGTTTATACATCAGAGAGAATAACAAACCTCCTGACAGAATTAAAACCGGCAGAAGTACTCCAAGTGTAATCAGCCTTTTTCTTCCTTTTTCTTCGGATTCAGGTTTAACGGGCATTGGTTTGTCAATTGCATCGACCGGACATGAAGTTTCGCATAATTTACACTGCACACAAACCGAGGGTGTAATAGTTGTATGACGAAACGAAATGCGC